>JAMFRU010000044.1 GCA_026224875.1 Acidocella sp. | reverse complement strand
CTGCGGGCTGCCACCTCCCCCAAAGGGGGAGGATTTTGGTGATATTTGCTCTCTCGGATGAGCCGTCCGATACACATCAAGCAGCATCGCTGCATCCACCCGCGTATAGATCTGCGTCGAGCCCAGGCTGGCATGGCCGAGCAACTCCTGCAAACTGCGCAAATCCGCCCCGGCGCCAAGCAAATGAGTGGCGAAGCTGTGGCGGAGCGCATGCGGCGTGGCGGTGGAGGGTAGGCCTAGCGCAACGCGGGCCCGGGCCATCGCCTTTTGCACCATGCCTTGCGACAACGCCCCGCCGCGAGCGCCGCGAAACAACGGCTGATCGCGGGCAGGGGGGTAAGGGCAGCGCGCCAGATAATCGACCACGGCATCGCGCAGCAATGGTAGAATCGGCACGATCCGCTGCTTGCCACCCTTGCCAGTGACCATCAGCGTTTCGCCCAAGGGCAATGCCGCACCAGTCAGCGACAATGCCTCGGCGATCCGCAGCCCGGCGCCGTAGAGCAGCAAGAGCACCGCCCGGTCGCGCGCGCCGATCCAGGGCTCGCCGGCATCCTCGGCGACGCTGGCCGCCAGATTGACGGCTTCGTCAGGCGTGACCGGTCGCGGGAGACCCTTCTTGATGCGCGGCCCGCGCAGACGCGGCACCGCCTGCTGCGCCGAGCCGGCCTGCTCGCGGGCAAAGGCGATGAAGCCTTTGAGCGCGGAAAGCTCGCGCGCCGCCGAAACATTGCCGATGCCATCCGCGCGGCGGCGGGCAAGGTGGCTGCGCAGCAGTGGCGCATCAGCCTTGGCCAGCATGGCCCAATTATCGAGCCCCGTCGCCTCAAGCAGCCGCTCAGCAGTGGCGACATAAGCGCGCACGGTATGCGGCGAGCGCCGACGGCTCAACGCGAGATGGGCCTGCCACGCGCCGATCAGCTCACGCCGGCTCACGACGCCACCAATTCGCCCGGAATCAATTCGCCGAGCAGCGCATCGAGCAGCACCATGCCCCGGTCGGTCACGCCGATCCGGTTGCCGTCGCGCCAGGCCAGCCCATGGCTGGCGTGGAACGCGAGCTTGGCCGGATCGCAGAGTGTGGCTGCGGGCAGATCGAAGCGTGCCGCTATCGTCTCAAGATCGACCCCCGCGTCCAGACGCAGCCCCATCAACATCGCCTCGGCTGCCTGTTCGCGTTGGCCCAGCTGGCGTTCTTCATTGATGCCGTGGCCGCGTTGGCGCACGGCTTCCAACCAGTTTTCGGGCTTCTTGTGCCGCACCGTGGCGCGGCCGAGGCGCCGGCCATGCGCGCCCGGGCCGATGCCGATATAATCCTGATAGCGCCAATAGGTGAGGTTATGCCGGCTCTGCTCGCCGGAGCGGGCGTGATTGCTGATCTCGTAAGCGGGAAGGCCGGCCGCAGCGGTGATCTCACGTGTGAGCGCGAACAGATCGGCGGCGGGGTCGTCTTCCAGCGGGGCGAAGGCGCGCTCGCGCACCAGCGTGGCAAAGCGCGTCCCCGGCTCGATGGTCAGCTGATACAGCGACAAATGCCCGGTGCCGAAGCTCAGCGCGCGCGCCAATTCGGCCTGCCATGCCGCGCTGGATTGCCCCGGCCGCGCGTAAATCAGATCGAAGCTCACGCGCTCGAAATGCCGCTGCGCCACCTCCAGCGCCGCCAGCCCTTCGCGCAGATCGTGCCGCCGCCCCAGAAACCGCAGCGCGTCATCGTCCAGCGCCTGCAGCCCGAGCGAGACGCGATTGACCCCGGCCGCCGCGAGCGCGGCAAAATTCGCTGCTTCGACCGAGGAAGGATTGGCCTCCAGCGTGATCTCGATACCGGGTGCAAAGCCCCACAGTGCCTCGGCCTCGGCGAGCAAGCTCGCCACTAGCGCGGGCGGCATCAGCGAAGGCGTGCCACCGCCGAAAAAGATCGATTCGAGCGGTTCGCCCGGTGCCACCGCATGTTCGTGGCGCATGTCGGCTAGGAGCGTGTGCTGCCACAGGCCATGGTCCACATCCTCGCGGACATGGCTGTTGAAGTCGCAATAGGGGCACTTCTGCAAGCAGAACGGCCAATGGATGTAGAGTGCGCGAGCCACCGATCTTCAGTGATCCTTAACCGGTCCAAGTCAATCATCTTTAATGGCTGTCCGCCAAGCTGCCCGCGATGCACAAGACATTCGCCCTGCTGGCCGCAGCCGCCGTGCTTATCGCTCCCACCGGGCAAGCGCGCGTCTTGCGGGAAAACCGCGTGGGGTTTCAGCCGGCGACCGTAATCCTTCAGGCTGACCCGGCGCCGATAGCCCAGCGCTTGCTCGCGGCTCATAATCGCGAACGCGCGGCGCTCGGCTTGCCGCCGCTGACCTGGAGCGCATCGCTTGCGGATGAGGCGCGCCAATGGTCGCAAGTGCTGGCCAGCAAGAACGAATTCGCCCACGCGCCCGATGCGGTGCGCCATGAACATGGCGAAAATCTGTTCATGGGCACGGCGGGCGCCTATGCGCCAGAAGCGATGATCGGCGATTTCATTAGCGAAAAGGCGGATTTCCGGCCCGGTCGTTTCCCCGATGTCGCGCGAGATGGCGAGTGGGAGAACGTTGGCCATTATACCCAGCTGATCTGGCGGGGCACCACCGAGGTCGGCTGTGCGGTCGTTTCGGCGAAGGGCTGGGATTATCTGACCTGCCGCTATGCGCCCGCAGGCAATGTCATCGGCGAGGCCGTGTTCTAGCCGAACTGATCAGCGACCAATTTCGCAAAGGCGTCGGCCCGATGGCTGATGGCATGCTTTTCCTCGGGGTCCAGCTCGGCAAAAGTCAGCGCGCCGCCCCGTGGCAGGAACACCGGGTCATAACCGAAGCCGATCGTCCCGCGCGGTGGCCACGCAATCGTGCCCTCGGCGCGTCCCTCATAAACCACGCTCGTCCCATCGGGTGAAGCGATGGCGAGCACGCAGGCGAAATGGCACGAACGATCGACCTCCGCGCCCTGTTCTGCAAGCAGCCCCTCGACTTTGCCCATCGCCAGATACCAGTCGCGCCCCGCCGGACCCTCGAACCACTGCCGCTCGGCCCAATCGGCGGTGTAGACGCCGGGGCGACCACCCAGCGTGTCGACGCAGATGCCGCTATCGTCGGCCAGCGCCACCAGCCCGGAGGCCTGCGCCGCGGCATGGGCTTTGATCAGCGCATTTTCGGCAAAACTGGCGCCGGTTTCGTCTGGCTCGGGCAGGCCCAGAGCTCCGGCCGAAATGCAATCCACGCCAAAAGGCGCGAGCAAGGCTGCGATTTCGCGCAGCTTGCCCGCATTATGCGTGGCGATCACCAGCTTGCCGGAAATGCGCGCCATGATCAGCCGATCGCCACCCGCTGTGCGGCGAAGATGCGATCGCAGCCGATCCGCGCCAGCCGCAGCAGCCGCAACAGGCTTTCCTCGTCATACGTCGCGCCTTCCGCCGTGGCCTGGACCTCGGCGATATGACCGCCTTCGATCAGCACGAAATTAGCATCGGCATCGGCACTGCTGTCCTCAATATAATCGAGGTCGAGTACCGGCGTGCCCTTGTAAATGCCGCAGCTTACCGCCGCGACTTGCCGGGTGAGGGGGTCTTCGCTGATCGCGCCGCTCGCCAGCAGCTTGTTGGTCGCCAGCTTCAGCGCCACCCAGGCGCCCGAAATCGCCGCCGTGCGCGTGCCGCCGTCGGCCTGGATGACGTCACAATCGAGCACGATCTGGCGCTCACCGAGCTTCTTCATATCGGTGACCGCACGCAACGAACGACCGATCAGCCGCTGGATTTCCTGCGTGCGCCCGCTTTGCTTGCCTTTCGCCGCTTCGCGCGAGCCACGCGTATGGGTGGCGCGGGGCAGCATCGAATATTCCGCCGTCACCCAGCCTTCGCCCTTGCCGCGCAGGAACGGGGGGATCTTTTCTTCGACCGAGGCCGTCACCAGCACGCGGGTATTGCCGAAGGACACCAGCACCGAACCTTCGGCATGGATGGTGTAATTGGTCAGGAATTCGAGAGCGCGCATATCGTCAGGCGCGCGGCCGGAAGGTCGCATGAAGTTCTCCTCGCGGCCTAAACTGGATGTTTTACGCCGCTTGCGCGGGTGCTCTTACCGGCTGGGCGGGTAAAGGGAAGGCGATTGTGTGGTACCACAGTGCTTCCGTGACTTAATGTACGCGCCTAGATTGTCGCGCGCTCTGACTCCCCGCCCGCTTGCGGGAGGGGCCGGGGGTGGGCATTCCAACGCTGGGATTTTCCAAAGATTTGAACAAGAAAGTGCCCACCCCTAACCCCTCCCGCAAGCGGGCGGGGAACTCGGTCGCCCAAGCTGGGGGCGCCGGTTTCTACCGCGAGCGGCCTAGCCTGGGGCTCATAAAAACCTCCCTTTTCACCTCCCGGCCTTCCCCTACCTAAGTTCAGTCCATAGATAGCCTCAATGGCTTCCCTCCCGATCACCGAACTGACCACCCGTGCACGCGACATTTTTCGTCTGGTGGTGGATGGCTATCTGGAGTCCGGCCAACCGGTCGGCTCGAAAACCCTGGCCGGCAACACCGCATTGAACTTGTCGCCGGCATCGATTCGCTCAGTGCTCCACGAGTTGGAAATGCTGGGCCTGCTCGCGCATCCGCACACCAGCGCCGGCCGTCTGCCGACCGAAATCGGGCTGCGGCTATTTGTCGATGGCATGATGCAAGTCGCCGAACCTACGCTCGAAGAACGCGCAGCAATCGAGCGCGAAGTATCGCACCCCGGCCCGATCGAGGTGGCCCTGGCGGCGACCAGTGCGATCCTCTCGGACTTGTCGGCCTGCGCCGGCGTGATCATGGTGCCCCGGCGCGAGCCGCGGCTGGCGCAGCTCAATCTGGTGCCGCTGTCGCCGGGCCGTGCGCTGGCAGTGCTGGTCGGTGAGGACGGCGGCGTCGAAAATCGCGTGCTCGATCTGCCCCCCGGCTTGCGCCCCGGCGCGCTGGAGGAGGCCGGCAATTATATTTCGGCGCATCTGGCCGGCCGCACGCTGGCGGACGCCGCGCGGGCGATGCTGGCCGATATCGCCTCGGGCCGATCGGCACTCGATGCGGCGAGCCGCAATCTGGTCGAACGCGGCCTGGCGGTGTGGAGCGAGGATGCGTTGCGCCGCCCGATCCTGATCGTGCGCGGGCAAGCCAACCTGCTCGACGAATCGGCGCTGCTCGATCTCGAGCGCGTCCGCTCGTTGCTCGACGATCTTGAAAACAAGCAGTCGGTGGCCGAGATGCTGGACCTCGCCCGCGAAGCCGAAGCGACGCGGATATTCATCGGTTCGGAAAACCGGTTGTTCGCGCTGTCCGGCTCATCGGTGATCGCCTCGCCTTACCGTGATCGCGAGGGCAGAGTGGTCGGCGTGGTCGGGGTGATCGGGCCAACGCGGTTGAATTATGCGCGCGTCGTCCCCATGGTGGATTTCACGGCTCAATCCCTGGGCAAGCTGATCGGATAGCTGGAATTTTGCAAGACATGACTGATGACACAACACGCATCCACGAGGAAAAAGGGTCGGCGCAGAATTCTTCGGCGCTGGCGGAAGACGTAAAGGCGGACACGGCTGCGGCGAGCGAAAATAGCGCTGCTGCCGAGATTGCGGCGCTGACCGAAGAACTCGCCACCGCTAAGCAGGAAGTGCTTTACGCCAAGGCGGAGACGCAGAATGTGCGCCGCCGGCTCGAAAAAGACATCGCCGATGCCCGCACTTATGCGGCGACATCCTTTGCCCGCGATATGCTGTCGGTCGCCGACAATCTCTCCCGCGCGCTCGACGTCATCCCGGCCGAACTGCGCGAGGACGACAAGCTCAAGCCGCTGGCGTCCGGCCTGGAAGCAACCGGACGTGAACTGGAAAAAGTGTTCGGCTCGCATGGCATCAGCCGCATCGCCGCGATGGGCTTGCCGCTCGACCCCAACCAGCACCAGGCGATGATCGAAATGCCCCATGCCGACGCCGAACCGGGCACGGTCATTCAGGAACTCGCCGCCGGCTATATGATCAAGGATCGCCTGCTGCGCCCGGCGATGGTCGCGGTGGCAAAGAAGCCGGACTAATCGTAATTTACCCGTCTGTCCTGAGCCCGTCGAAGGACTGCTTTTCTTTTCTGAGTTCGCCGGGAGAAGAAGGCAGTCCTTCGACAAGCTCAGCATGGACCGGGTTGGGTTCAAACAGCCAACCTCCATCTGAGGTTGCAATTACAGGATGGGATGATGGGCGCGAGCGATCTCGATTTGCTGTCGAACTTCGCTGAAATCGACCTTGCTGCCCCGCCTTCGCTCGCAACCGGCGCGGTCCGTGCTCACCGCGTGCCGCTGGTAATCGCGAACGCTGAAGCGCTGCAGGGCTTTGGTCATATCGTCGCCGATTTCGCGGCCGGCCTGGTCACCATCGTCACCTGGCCGCAGCCGGGCTGGCGTCCCGTGGTGCCGGGCACGGGAAATGAGGGCGGGATCGTCGAGGATCGTTTCGAGATGGTGCGGCGCGGCGAGGTGCAGCACGCGGTCAATCATGCCGTCGGGCGCAGCTATATTACTGGCTGGTTCAGCGATCCGGCGACGGCCGCGGAAGATCAGGCGCCCCGTGACACCAGCCGGATTTATACCCATGAGGCGAATTATCATCCCGACGGCGGCCAGATCTTTTCGCCGCTTGACGGCGCCGCTTTTGTTGCGCTGCTGGCCAAACCGGGTGACGATATCACGCCGGATGATTTCGTCGCTTTTTACTGCGACGGCTCGTTCGGGCTGCATATCGATCCGGGCGTCTGGCACCAGCCGGTATTTCCTGTGAGCGAGCGCGCCAGCTTCGACAATAAGCAGGGCCGCGTGCATTGCTGTATCGCGGTGGATTTTATCACCGAGTTCGGTTGCTATCTCGAAGTACCGTTGAGGCGATAAACGCTCGCGCTATTAGCCAGCGACCCCAAAATCCTCCCCCCGCTGGGGGAGGTGGCAGCCCGCAGGGCTGACGGAGGGGGTGGGTTTGAAGTTGCCTATCTGTACATGAGTTACGTCCAGTCCGCCCCCTCCGTCTCGCTGCGCGAGCCACCTCCCCAGCGGGGGAGGATTTGGGTGGACGCAATGTCCTAACCATCTCCCAGCGCGGCGTCGACCAATTGGCAAAGCGCCGTCCGATCCGCCTGGTTCGCCACATATCCGCCTAACCGGATCAGAAAGGCATGGCTGATGATTTCGGCCTGCTGCTCCAGCCCGTAATCCGTCAGCTTCCAGCCGGGCTTCAGCCTATACGCATAGCGACAGAACGGATGCCGCCACAGCACGAGAAACCACCGCCCGCGCTGCTGCACCTGCCAGACATGCGCCATCTCGTGGATGAAAAAGCCCTGCAGCGACAACGATGCGTCTGAAAAATCGTCGTGGTAGACCGGCGAATGCGGATGGAAATGGATATGGCCGCAGGGCGCCATGGTAATGCTGCGCGGTTGCAGCGGAAACCAGCACCGCCGCCGGATGCGCACCTTCTCGGGATCGACTTGATCGCCGAAAACCGAGCGGACCAGCGCCGCCTCGCCAACCGTCAGCATGCGCTCACCGCCGGGCGGGCAACGCGCTGCTGCAGCCAATCGCCTGATCAGGGCTTACCGCCCATATTCATCCCGGCCATATCACCAGCCCCATCGCCCGGCGGCTCGATCCCCATCGGCGCCGAAGTGGTCTTGCCGCCCTGGAAATGAAGCACGATCTCGCTGCTGCCGCCTGCGGTCAGATTAGGTGCGAGGCTGAAAACCATGACATGCTTGCCGCCGGGCGCAAAGATCGCCCGCTGACCCGGATCGACGCCGACCTGGGCGAGGGGCTGCATCGTGCCGCCACTGGTTTCATGCATTTCCGCCTTTTGCGCGCCCACGACATCGACGCCGACCAGCGTTACCGCGACTTTTCCTTCATTGGCCAGGCTGAAATAGGCGGCAGCGGGATTGCCCTTCACCGCCGGCAGCACCAGCCGCGCCTGCGAAACCACGATTCCAGTCGAGGCGGCGGCGGCGTGCTTGGCCGGGGCATGGTGATGGCGATGGCAGCCCGCGAGCGCCAACACCGCGACAGCGCTCAGGATCGAAACCGGTATCTTCATTCGGGTTTTCATATGCGGGGCCCTGTATCGAAGGAGTATCGCTGGATATGTTCCATTTCGCACATCCGCTAATGCGGAGTTACTCTTGTGCCAAGCGAAAGCGCACCTATATCGCCCCCCGAAATGGATCGTTCTTGCGGCCAGCAGGAGGGGTCCGGAGCCGCCGAGCCGTCTTGCCGATCACGGGAGGCGAACCGCGCGGTGTCAATCGTTGAACAGAGGAATGGAGTGTAATGGCTAAAGTTATCGGCATCGATCTTGGTACGACGAATAGCTGCATCGCCGTCATGGACGGGGGCAAGCCCAAGGTTATCGAGAATGCGGAAGGCGCGCGCACCACGCCGTCGATCGTCGCCTAGACCAAGGATGGCGAGCGTCTGATCGGCCAGCCGGCCAAGCGCCAGGCGGTGACCAATCCCGACAATACCATTTTCGCGGTGAAGCGCCTGATCGGCCGCCGCTTCGAAGACCCGATGACGCAGAAGGACATGAGCCTCGTCCCTTACAAGATCGCCAAGGGCAAGAACGGCGACGCCTGGGTTTCCGCCGGCGGCACCGATTATAGCCCCTCGCAAGTTTCTGCCTTCATCCTCCAGAAGATGAAGGAAACCGCCGAGGCCTATCTCGGTGAGACCGTCACGCAGGCGGTGATCACCGTGCCCGCCTATTTCAACGATGCTCAGCGTCAGGCGACCAAGGATGCCGGGCAGATCGCCGGGCTCGAAGTGCTGCGCATCATCAACGAGCCGACCGCGGCGGCGCTGGCCTATGGTCTCGACAAGAACGACGGCAAGACCATCGCCGTCTATGACCTTGGCGGCGGCACTTTCGATATCTCGGTGCTGGAAATCGGTGATGGCGTGTTCGAGGTGAAGTCCACCAATGGCGACACCTTCCTCGGCGGCGAAGATTTCGACGCCAAGCTGGTCGAATATCTCGCCGACAAGTTCAAGGCCAAGGAAGGCCTCGATCTCAAGACCGATCGTCTTGCTTTGCAGCGGCTGAAGGAAGCCGCCGAAAAGGCCAAGATCGAGCTGTCTTCGGCGCAGACCACCGAAATCAACTTGCCGTTCATCACCGCGCGCATGGAAGGCGGCGCGACCACGCCGTTGCATCTCGTGGAGACCGTGACCCGGTCCGATCTGGAACGGCTGGTCGCCGATCTCATCCAGCGCACCATGGAGCCTTGCCGCAAGGCGCTGGCCGATGCCGGGCTCAAGGCCTCGGACATCGATGAAGTGGTGCTGGTCGGCGGCATGACCCGCATGCCCAAGGTGCGTGACGCGGTGAAGGAATTCTTTGGCCGCGAACCGCATACCGGCGTGAACCCGGACGAAGTCGTGGCGATGGGCGCAGCGATCCAGGCCGGCGTGCTGCAGGGCGATGTCAAGGACGTGCTGCTGCTCGACGTGACTCCGCTCAGCCTGGGCATCGAGACGCTGGGTGGCGTTTTCACCCGGATGATCGATCGCAACACGACGATCCCGACCAAGAAGAGCCAGGTCTATTCGACCGCCGAAGACGGCCAGCAGGCGGTGACGATCCGCGTGTTCCAGGGTGAGCGTGAAATGGCGGCCGACAACAAGCCGCTGGGCCAGTTCGACCTGATCGGTATTCCGCCCGCGCGGCGCGGCGTGCCGCAGATCGAGGTGACCTTCGACATCGACGCCAACGGCATTGTTGCCGTGCAGGCGAAGGACAAGGCAACCGGCAAGGAGACGCAGATCCGTATCCAGGCCTCGGGTGGTCTGTCCGATGCTGATATCGAGCGCATGGTGCGTGATGCCGAAGAGAATTCGGCGGCCGATAAGGTGCGGCGCGAAGCGGTGGAATCCCGCAACCATGCCGAAGGGCTGATCAACCAGCTTGAGAAGACGCTGAAGGAAGGCGAAGGCAAGGTGCCGCCGGCTGACCAGGCCGAGGCTGAAGCGGCGATCGCCGAGACCAAGAGCGCGCTTGAAGGCGGTACCGTGGAAGCGGTTAAGGCTGCCACTGACAAGCTCACCCAGGTGTCGATGAAGATCGGCGAGGCTCTGTACAAGTCGCAGGCTGAAGCCGGTCCGGCTGCCGAGGCTGGCCCTACGGATGAGAAGGTCGTGGACGCCGATTTCGAGGATGTCGACGACAAGAACAAGTCCGCTTGATACTTGTTTGCTTGACACGTGACCGGTAATTGATTCTTGAAAGTCCCGGGGCCTGCTCCGGGACTTTCTCGTTTATGTACACGTCCGTTTATGGACCTTAAGGAATGAAGCGCCGTCATGGCTAAACAAGATTATTATGCCACGCTCGGGGTCCAGCGCGGTGCCAGCGCCGAGGATATGAAGAAAGCGTATCGCAAGCTGGCGATGCAATATCATCCCGACCGCAACCCCGGTGATGCGGCGGCGGAGCACAAATTCAAGGAAATCAACGAGGCCTATGACGTCCTGAAGGACGACCAGAAGCGCTCGGCCTATGACCGTTTCGGCCATGCCGCGTTTGAGAATGGCGGCATGGGTAATGCCGGCGGTGGCCAGGCCGGCGGGTTCGGCTTCGAGGGGGGCTTAGGCGATATTTTCGAGCAGATGTTCGGCCAGACGCGGCGCGGTGGTGCGGCGGCGCAGAATGGCGCGGACATTAAGGCCTCGGTCGAGATTGAGCTGAAGGACGCATTTTCCGGCACCAAGGCCAGCGTGCGCGTAGCCAGCCGCATGACCTGCGATGCCTGCACCGGCACCGGCTCAGCCGACAAGGGTGCTGGCTCCGATACTTGCGGTACCTGCGGTGGTGCCGGGCGTGTGCGCGCGCAGCAGGGGTTCTTTCTGGTCGAGCGCACCTGCCCGACCTGCGGCGGCTCCGGCCGCGTGGTGCGCAACCCCTGCCGGGTGTGCGCCGGTGCCGGCACCGTGCCGCGCGAGAAGACGCTGGCCGTGCAGATCCCGGCCGGTGTTGAGGATGGCACGCGCATCCGCCTTTCCGGCGAGGGCGAGGCCGGCTTGCGGGGCGCCGCACCTGGCGATTTATACGTGCATGTCGCGGTGCGGGCGCATGAGCTTTTCCAGCGCGATGGTGCGAATATCTTCTGCCGCGTGCCGTTGCGCATGACGCAATCGGCACTGGGCGGTGAAATCGACGTGCCGACCATCGATGGCTCGGCGGCGCGGGTGAAAATTCCCGCCGGCACGCAATCGGGCGACCAGTTCCGTTTACGCGGCAAGGGGTTCTCGGTGCTGCGCAGCACGCAGCGGGGCGATATGTATATTCAGGTGGCGGTGGAAACCCCGCAGAACCTGACCAAGCGCCAGCGCGAGCTGCTGGAGGAATTCGAGCGCGAATCCACCAACCACAAAACCGGCAGTCCGGAACACGAGGGATTTTTCGCCAAGGTGAAGGATTTTTTTGACGGCCGCCCCTGATTTCGCCGTAATTTTACGCTACCCGGCATTCCGATACGAAATGTAAATGCCCTGCCCCATGCGTTGTACCCCGGCGGCAGGGCGATTACATTCAGCAAGTTAAAGCGCGTGTGCGTGGGAGAGTAACATGGCGAGAAACATGGCGAGAAAATATTTAGGCCTGAGCCTGCTGCCTCTGTTGGCGTTGGGCGCCTGTACCGTGGCACCGCCGAGCGGGCCTTCCGTGGTTGCCATGCCGGGCCAGGGCAAGAACTGGCCCCAATTCCAGCAGGATGACGCCTATTGCCGCAGCTATGCACAAGGACAGATGCCCAATGCCGCGCAGACGGCGCAGGCCTCGCAGCAGAACTCGGCGGGGACGGCGGTGGTTGGCACGCTGATCGGTGCCGCCGCTGGTGCGGCTTTGGGTGCCGCGGCCGGCAATGCCGGGCTAGGGGCTGCGGCGGGTGCCGGGGTGGGTTTGCTGGGCGGTTCATCCGTTGCAGGAAATCAGTCTCAGGCTGCTGCGGATTCGCTGCAGTCCCGCTATGACGTGGCGTATGCGCAGTGCATGGTGGGACATGGCGAGTCGATTCAACAACCTGCGGGACCGGCTTATGGCCCCCCGCAGGGCTATTATGCGCCTCCCCCGCCACCTCCCGGCTATTACCAGCCCGGACCTGGCTACTACCAGCCTTACTGAGCCGCCCGGTCTTACTGAGCATCCTGACATAATCCTTGTCGCGGACGAGCGGCTCGCCCCAGCGGCGCGCCGGCCTGGCTGGCACCTATGGGCCTGGGGTGCGGCGATACTGCTGCACGCGTTGGTCATCGCTCTGGCCTTGTACAACCGCGCCAAACCGCTGCCCGAGGACCAAGACCAGCCGCCCGGCATTTCCATGGTGTTCGACAAGGGCGGGACGACGCAGGCCATGGCCCCGCCGGCGCCCAACCACGGGCCGCCGCAGCCCGCGCAAACGCCGGCCCAGGCGCCACCGCCGCCGCCCCAGCCGCAGGCGGAGGTGAATTTGAACATGCCGCAGAACCCGCTGGCGGATATCCCCTTGCCGCCGCCACCGCCGCACGCCCAGCCGCACACCACCACGCACCATCAGCCGGCGCCCCCGCATTACGCGATGATGCTCAACGGCATGTCCTACGGGAATGCCTCGCCCACCGCCCCTGCCCCGCCGGCGCACCAGGCGCTGAACCTCTCTTTGCCGCAGAGTGACGCGCAGGCCGTGATGGGACCGGAGCTGACGGTGAAAGGCGATATCGGCGCGGATTGGATGTCCGAGCTGAGCAGCTGGGTGAATGCGCATAAATACTATCCGGCCCAGGCCGCCGAGCAGGACCAGCAGGGCACCGCCGAGATCGAGTTCACCGTGGACCGGCAAGGCAATGTCACCGGGCTGAAGCTGTTGAGCAGCTCGGGCTCCAACTTCCTGGATCTGGCATGGCAGGGGCTGTTTCAGGGCGTGACGCTGCCGCCCTTCCCGCTCGGCACCAAAGCCGACCACATTACCGTCGATGCCACCATGCAGTATGAGCTGGTCTCTCCTTAAAACCTTGCTTCGACTCGGTTGTTCGGATTGAAGCAGGGGATGGATATACATGCGGCGGGGCCGTTGCGGAGCAACCCACTAGAGGTAGAGCAGGGCAATGCATTAGGCGTGGTGCGGAGCCTTACCGGCAAGAGCTGGGTGTGGCGCCCAGCGCAAGAGGAGCGGCTGGGCCAGGGGCTGGCGCAGCAGCTGGACCTGCCGGAGCTGATGGGACGGTTGCTGGCAGCCCGCGGCGTGGACGTGGCCGATGCCCCCGTGTTTCTCGACCCCACTTTGCGCGCGCTGCTGCCTGACCCCTCCAGCATTGTTGATATGGATGCGGCAGCCTCCCGCTTGGCCGATGCGGTGATGGGCGGCGAGCCGGTAGGCGTGTTCGGCGATTACGATGTGGATGGCGCCTGCAGTGCCGCACTGCTGGTAAGCCTGCTGCGGGTGTTGGGCTGCACCGTGTACCACCATGTGCCGGACCGCATTCTGGAGGGCTATGGCCCCAACAGCGCAGCACTGCGTGCCATGGCCGAGCGCGGGGCGCGGGTGCTGGTGTGCGTGGATTGCGGCACCTCCGGGCATGACGCTTTCGCGCCGCTGCATAACATGGCCGATATCGTGGTGTTCGATCATCATAAATCCGAGGGCGCACCGCCGCCCATCCGCGCGCTGGTTAACCCCAACCGGCTGGATTGCGGCTCGGGGCTGCATAATATCTGTGCCGCCGCCGTTACCTTTATCGCCTGCGTGGCGCTGCTGCGGACCTTGCGCCAGCGTGGGTTTTTCGTCGAGCGGGCGGAGCCGGATTTGCGCGAGTATCTGGATCTCGTGGCGTTGGCGACCGTGTGCGATGTGATGCCGCTGACCGGGCTGAACCGGGCGTTCGTGATCCAGGGGCTGCGGGTAATGGCACGGCGCTCCCGGCCCGGCATTGCAGCACTGCTGGCGGTCGCCAAGCTTGCCGAAGCGCCGACGGCAATGAACTGCGGGTTTGCACTGGGACCGCGCATAAATGCCGCCGGGCGAATTGCCCAGGCCGATATGGGGCTGCGCCTGTTGCTGGCCGATGATGAAGGGTTAGCAGCCACGCTGGCCCAGACTCTGGATGAGGTGAACAAGCAGCGCCAACTTGTGGAGGCGGCGGTTACCGCCGAGGCCATGGTTTTGGCCGAGGCACAAATAGCCGCCGGCCATGGCGTGCTGCTGCTGGCGCAGAATGGCTGGCATCCCGGCGTGGTCGGCATTGCCGCCGGGCGGGTAAAAGAGAAATTCAACCGGCCGGTGCTGGTGGCCGGCATCACCGATGGTCTGGCCAAAGGCTCGGGCCGCTCTGTGCCGGGGATTGATCTTGGGGCCGCGGTAATTGCGGCGCGCCAAAGCGGCCTTCTGGCGACCGGCGGCGGCCATGCCATGGCGGCCGGGTTCTCGGTGGCCGAGGAGGGGTTAAGCGCTTTCCACGCGTTTTTAAACGAACGCCTGGCCGAGGCTGGAAACCTCCCGGTAAGCGCCGAGCTGATGCTGGACGGTGTGCTCGGCGTGGCCGGCGCCGATGCAGCACTTGCGCAGCTGGTGGCCCGGCTGGGGCCGTTCGGCAACGGCAATGCCGAGCCATTGTTCCTGCTACCGCGCGTCCGTGTGGTGCGCTCCGACCGCATCGGCAAGGACGGCGGCACCATCCGCGCCATGGTGGAAGGCGAAGGCGGCGGCAGGCTGAAAGTGCTGCTGTTCCGCGCCAAGGAAGGGCCTTTGGTAGACGCGCTGGACCGCCCTGGCGCGCCATTGCATCTGGCCGGGCATTTGCGCGCGGAAAGCTGGCAAGGCCGTGTTTCCGCTGGTTTCTTCATCACCGACGCCGCCCCGGCTTGATCTGGGCTTGGTCCGGGCGTGAAGCGCTTGACGCAGCGCGCCGGGCAGCGTAGCAGGGCCGCCACCTCTTGTCCCGTTCGTCTAGAGGCCTAGGACGCTGCCCTCTCACGGCGGTAACAGGGGTTCGAATCCCCTACGGGACGCCAGTTTTCTTGCATATTTGGTCCAATTTTGGTCCAATCGACTCCTCAACAGGGAGAGATTGCACCATGGGGCGCAGCCGAACGGCAGAAACGCTGGCCCCAGCGACGGGGCGCCCGTTGCCGGATGGCATCACTATTCGGGGGCCGGGCCAGTACCGCGCTCGAAAGCTGGTGAACGGGCAGCGCATCACGAAAACCTTCACGTCTGCGAAATTGGCTTTTCGATGGCTCTCGGAAATTGAGGTCGACCGCAATCGCGGGGTTTTCACGGACCGATCCGAAGCCGAGCGTAAAAGCTTGGAGGACATAATTCTCACCTACGAGACTGAGATCCTCGGTGAGAACAGCGAAAAAAGAGGGGCCAAGCAGGAGCTTGGCCACCTCAAAATCTTGCGGGAAGACGAAGTTTGCAAAATCAAACTTGCGAGTTTGTCGTCAGCAGGGCCTGCTGCTTCAGGCCATCGTCCACACGGCGGGACTGCAGGACCGCGATGGTGGTGTGCTGCTCATGAACTCGTTGTTCGGCACGTTCCCATGTCTGCTCAAGCTCTACGCCGATGGCGGCTACCAGGGCGTAAAATTCCAACACGGCGTGAAGCATGTTTGCCGGAAGATCAACGTGGAGATCGTCAAACGCACCGATACTGCAAAGTTCACCATCCTGTCCAAGCGATGGGTCGTTGAAAGAACCATCGCCTGGCTCAATCGGTGCCGCCGTCTGGCAAAGAATTGGGAATGCCGGAACAGAAACGCTCTCGCCTTCCTGCGTTGGGCATCAATTCGGATGATGCTCAGAAGGCTTTGTCAAATCAATAAATCATCCCGGATAGACTCTTGGAGTTTCGAGGTAGGCTTCCCGATCTTTGAGCGGCTGATAATCATAGTTTTGTAACTGAGCTACCCGTGGCGCAAAATCTGCGGCACGGGTCAGAAATCGACCTGGCGTGGCGCAGAAGAGTCAAGCGCTGTTCTTGGTAAAAAGAAATTCGCTGGAATACCAGTGAGGCGGTGAGGACTAGATATGATATTTCGCTAAGCCGGGGTCG
This sequence comes from Acidocella sp., assembly GCA_026224875.1. GTDB lineage: Bacteria > Pseudomonadota > Alphaproteobacteria > Acetobacterales > Acetobacteraceae > Acidocella. The sequence continues at coordinate 3,922 of JAMFRU010000044.1, read as the reverse complement.
GCCTCGAATATCGTCAGTGGGAGGCACAACGGAATTGATCGGTGGACTGCCTAAGCAAACCGCGATTGGAATTGCCCAAAGCGTACAGATGATTTTGGGCATGATGGCTGGCGCCATTGTCTTTGTGGCGGTTATGGCCGGGCTCCTTTGGTTCTTGAGTCGTAGAGCCTCGCAACCCTGGAACCGTGTGCTCCGCATCTCGGGAGGGACGTTAGGTATTTGTTCGGTTACAGCCGCGATAGCCTTCGCTTATATGCTTGCACAGCTATAGGCTCGCGCCGCCAAATAGGCATCAACAATGACAACGTGGATTTTTAGCACGAGATTCGTCGTGATCGTATCAGGCGCAAGCTTCGTCCTGGCCTTGTACGGCTGCTCTGGTACCCTTTGCTGTCGGAGCTTTGGCCTAACTGAAATCCATTCCAAGCGATAGGAAAGAAGGTCCTCTCCCCTTCAACTGGCTTGGCCACGCTGCGCGCCATGATACAGCAACTGTAGGAGGACAAGGAAATGATGAAGGACATAAATGGCGGCGCTTTAGGTGGGTTGATGATGGCTACTTTGGCATGGCCGACCGGCGCTCTGGCGGCTGGGCTTTCCGTTCCTGGCGGCACTACCGATCCGTCACAGGTGAAGGCCGGGACCTATCAGCTTGATCCGCATCACGGGCGGATTATGTGGTCAATCGACCATCTCGGTTTTTCGACCTATGCCGGGCTGGTTTCTACCGTGAATGCGACCCTGGTGATCGATCCTCATGACTTGTCCAAGACGAAGCTGAGCGCGACGGTGGATATGTCGAGCATGGGCACACTGTATCCGCCGATGGATAAAAACCTGAAAGGGCCTCTATATTTCGACATCGCGACCTATCCGACGGCGAGCTTCGTTTCCAGTCGGGTCCGGCGCACGGGCAATGCGACCGCCGACGTGGACGGGACGCTGACGATGCATGGAATCACCAAACCCGTGGTTCTGCATGTGACATTCAACCAGGCCGGGCCGAATCCGATTCAAAAGATCTATGAGGTCGGGTTCCAAGGAAAAACGACGATTAACCGCTTTGATTTCGGCCTGAAAACCGATCCGGCATTCATCGGCCAGGACATCTCACTGGACCTCGAAGGTGAGTTTCGCCTGACGAAATAAGGCCTGCGGTTTTCCGCCCGTTGCCATGGTGGCAGGCATGATAACATAATCAGACGGCAGGCGTGATGTTCGGAGAAGCATTTTGCTCCGGACCTCACCGCCTGCCGTTGCCGTTTGGGCTTGTATTGCCCGGTTGCAAATTCGACCTGTTGCAGCGCGCAAAAAATCATGCCGGCGTTAGCCGGCATGATTGGCAGAAGCAGCGATGAGAACGGGCGGTGTTAAAAGTAGACCGACAGCACGCCTTTGAAGAGGATCGGGTCGCCCATTGCATCGTCATGATAGGGGCTGGGGTGGATGGCGTAGATGAAGCCGCCCGTGAAGAACACGCCCGCCGCGATATGGTAGGTATAGGACGCGGTCAGCTGGACGATCTGCGTGGAGGTGCCGTAGCCTTTCTCGCGCAGCTGGAGCCGGTACCCCTGGCTGACACCGGTCATATTCGCTACGAAAGCCACCTGATCATTCGGCCGGGACGCGAACGGTCCGACATCATAGATTCGCGCCTCGTAATATTGGCTATAGGCGACAATGTTGGGATCGGCCCACATCCAGCTGGCGCCGGCATAAAGGCCGCGGCGCGGTTTGGAAGGATCCGGCTGCGTGAACTGGTGATCCGCCAGCGCGAAAACGCCGCCACCGGAGGATTTGCCGCCCTTATAGGCCGTGTAGTGCGAGGTGTTCACCGCACCGTCGACACGGACCCAGGTGTTTAATTTTCCCGGCGAGGAGAATTGACGATAGCCGATCTCATCGATAAACAGTACGCCATCGCCTGACTCGTTGAACTGGAAGCCGTAAGGATTGGCCACCTGGCTCTCATAAACCGTGCCATGCAGATTGGCGGCGCGCTGAACGCCCGCCCTGTCATAGAAATTACCCTCATCCACGGTCAGGTTCACCGCCGGCGCACCATCGCCCGCTCCGGAGAAACCCATTTCTGTCGGCAATGTCGCATTAGGACCGAGCGTGCCGGAGGCGAGGCTGCCGCCGACATAAGTGTTGGTATATTGGAACGAATTTTCCAGATAGCCGATCTGAATGTCGAAATGATTGTTGAACAACTGCTGATCCAGATAGGCCTGGCAGATTCTGACACCATGCGGATAGGTGCCGTTGGTCGAGGCGGAGGTGCATCCCATCAGCGTGAGCAGCCCACCCTGCACACCGGCATGGCCGAGATCGTAGGTAAGCGCCAGATAATCATTCGAGGAATCAAATTCCGGCGTCTGCCCGACATAACGCGTGGCACCGTAGGTCTGCTGCGGTTGATTCATCGTGTTGAAGGTGAAGGTGCCCGAGAGCAACCCGTTAACACCGATACCGTAATCGGCAAGCTTGCCGCGCCAGCCGCCGGTATCGCCCAGCACGGTGTCGGTAACACTCGGCGAGCCGACGATGGCGCGGAAGCGCAGCGCGTCGATCCGCGCGACATCCGGATTTGCCGACATTGTTTTCGCCGGTAGGCCGCCTGTCGCCGTGGGGTTGACTTGCGACGGAACAGCCGCCCCGGCCGGGATATTGAGATTTATCTCGGATGGCGGCTTGGCGGATTGCGCCCCCGTCTGGGCCATTGCCTCAGCCGGCAGGGCCAGTACCGCCGCGACCACCCCTAAGGTGCGCAGATGGGCCAGTCGCGATCCATTCAGATTTTTGCGGATGATATTCTTCATACGTCCCCCTCAATTGGTTATTGTTATCCGCCAGCGTCGTTTGTGCGCGCAGCGTCCGTCATCTACCGGCGACGAATCCGCCGGGCATGCCTTCGTGTTGTTCTTTCCCCCGGCACCGGCGGTTTGCTACCGCATGCGCCGAACGTACGCCGCCAGCGTTGCGAGATGAGTGGCTATGAAACTGCATACCCCCTCGTCGATCAGATTTCCCGCCTCATCAAATTTCGTCTTGGCGCCGCCTACCATGATTTCCTTGCCCGGCAGCACCAGCACACCGCAGACGGAAAGCACCTGCCGCATGTCGTAATTCGCTAGCGCGCCACCCAACGCGCCGGTCGCCGCCGTCATCACGCAGGCAATCTTGCCGTGGAATGGCGGTTCCGGGGGCCTGGAAACCCAGTCGATCGCGTTCTTGAGCACGCCGGACATCGCGCGGTTGAATTCGGGGGAGGCAATCAGCAGCGCATCCGCCGCTTGCACCTTCTCCCGCAATTTTGTCACCGCCGTCGGGTAACCCGCATTGCGCACGTCATCATCATAAGGCGGAATGTCCGCAAGCCCGTCATAGATTTCAATCCGCATCCCCTCCGGCACTGCGCCGCACGCCGCACGCAGTAACCCGGTGTTATAGGAGGCTTTGCGAAGGCTGCCGGAAATCGCCAGCACATTGATGATTCCGGACACTTAACCTTCCTTCACAACGTTATTGCGCAGCAGACCAATTTTTTCGATCTCCACCTCCGCCACATCGCCCGGCTGCATGAACAGCGGCGGCGTGCGGCGGGAGCCCACGCCCTCCGGCGTGCCGGTGGCGATGCAGTCGCCAGGCTTCAGCGGAATCCAGTTCGTGATGTAGGAAATCATCTCCGCGACGGACCAGTGTCAACGGCGGCGGAAAAATGTGCCAGATGGCGGCGCAATAGTGTACCAGTCGGGTTGATTAAAAAGGGCATGGCCGCCCCTGTTGATCGATCCGCGGGGTTGGGCCCGCACCCCCACGCGCCCGGGGGCGCACACCCCCGGTGGGACAAAAAGGGCGGGCCGGCCCATTTTTAAAAAACCCCCCGGGTGCCAAATTGGCCCCCCCCCTGCCCCAGTTT
>JAMFRU010000043.1 GCA_026224875.1 Acidocella sp. | reverse complement strand
GGTCGAATCCGCACATCTGACCTTTGATGCCAGCACGAAAACCTATCTGCCATCGCCGCGCCTAGCACGTTTCGGCATCTGGATGGTGGCAAATTACGGCGCCAGCGAACGACTGCAAACCTTACTCGCCAGCGTCCAGAAAACTTCGGGCGAGACCGTCACCCTCACCACGCCAAACGATATTTTCATGCAGATCATCGACCTCATCGGCACACAGGACAATATGGAATCAGCCGTCCGCGGCCTACGCATTTCCATCTTCGGCTCCGCCACCGGCACAGCGTATCTATCAACACTTACTGACCCGGAAATCACCAGGCTTGCGGAGCGCGCCAGAGTGCATGACAACGATTTGGCCAAGGTGTTCCAGGAGGTCAGCCGTGTCCGGAGAGACGGCGTGAGCGATGGCCCCAATCAAGGCAGTGAGATATGGTCGATTGCAGCGCCCTTGCGCCGACAAAATACGCTTGCCCCGCTCGTCCTCGGCCTCGCTGGCCCCATATCGCGCATCCGGCAAAACCTGCCGGCCCTGCGCGACCTTATCCGCAACGCCGCGACCTTACCCTAGGTTTAATGCTCGTCGTCATCATCATCTGGCGGCGTGCAGAGAATTGTCCACACCTCAAACAATGCCAGATGCGCCCGCGCCGCGGCATCCGCCGCCACCGCGTCAAGCGCGCGGAGCCTGGTCGCAAATTCAAGAGTTTTTTCTTTTAGATCATACGTTTCACGGCGCATTGCCACGCGCATTTCAGCAGCTTCAGTCAAGTTCCATCCCCCGCAAATAGCACCCATTCGCTACGCATGACTCCGCGGGTTTGACGAGTACAGCACGGCTTTCATCGTCGGGACGAATACATGCGCCCATGACTTTATACCGTCACCATGCTTGCCTAGCCATGGAGCGGAGCACTGGGACGTTCCAAGAAACTCAAAGAAAGGGCAGGAAAATGTCAAAATATCTATTAATCGCCATCAACGGCCCGACCACCGGAGAAGGCGACGAACAAAGCTATAACGACTGGTACAATCAGACGCATCTGGCCGATCTGCAGAAGGTCAGCGGCAATCTCGCCACCCGCCGCTTCAGGGTCGTGTGGCAGAACCGGATCGACAAGCCCTATATCGCCATCAGCGAATTCGAGACAGACGATCCGGCCGTACTGATGAAAGAGCTCGGAGAAAAGGCCTCCGATTTTTCTGACTCCAGGATGGACAGAACAACATCGATTTCTCTGCTCGCCGTGGAGCTTGATACGAATCAATAATCTCAGGAACGTGCTCTCTAAGCTGGCTCCAACAAGGAAATATTGATGGATGTGATTCAACACCAGCTTGCCGTCGTCACAGGCGCCGCCGGTGGCATGGGCTCGGCGATCGCGCGCACCTTCGCCAATCAGGGATGGAGCTTGATCTTGAGCGACCTCCATGAGGCACCGCTTGCCGCCCTCGCCACCCAACTGCGTGCCAGCGTCCCCGTTACAATCGTGCCCGGTGACGTAACCAGGCCGGATTACGGGTACCTCCTCGCCGCCGATGTGCCTGAGAGTGTGCTCGCCCTGATGATCGCCACCCAACGCCCCGTCGACCTGGCAGCTCTCAACGAGAAGCTGACATCGGCTGCGTGGACGAATAAGCCGAGCTGGCAAATCTGGCCCCTGCAGGACCCGGTGTTTCCCGTGGAAGAATGGAAGTTCCAATCCGATCGTGCCCACGCCCACGTCATCGAGGTGAACTCTTCGCATGGCGTTCCCGTCACTTACCCGGACGTCGTGGTCGATGTGATCGGACAGGCCGCCCGCGCCGTCGTGGCCTGACGGCGGTGGCTGATGTGCCTACGCCGCGCGACTGCGGCGTAGGCACATCAGCCTGAAGTCTTTCAAACAAAGAATTCGAGCACGAATGTCGCGACCAGGGCGGCTCGTCAACAATATTCGTAGGCTCAGCCATCAAAACATCAGTTTTCCGTCGAGCAATCGGGGGATTTCGCCACCGTTGTCGTTTCGTAACACTACCGGCAGAAGGTCGGCAGGCAGATCCTGATAGCAGACCGGACGCAGGAAGCGGCGGATTGCGAGCGTTCCGACAGAAGTCGTCCTGCAACCCGACGTCGCGGGAAACGGGCCACCGTGGACCATGGCGTGGCAGACTTCCACGCCGGTTGGCCAGCCGTTGGCAAGAATACGCCCAGCTTTGCGCTCAAGCATTGGCAAAATCGCGCGGGCGGCGTCCAGATCCTCCTCATCCATCTGCAAGGTGATTGTGAGCTGGCCCTCCAGCGCATTCAGAACCTGCAAAAGTTCGTCACGGCCTTCGCAGCGGATCAGCAGCGAAGCAGCGCCGAACACCTCTTCACGCAGTACATGATTGTTGAGGAAAAGCTGGGCGTCAGCGGTAAAGAAAGCGGCCTGGCATTTGTTGAGCCCGTCACCAGGGGTGCCTCTGGCTGCCTGCACCACGCCGACGCACCCGGCCAGTTTGGCTACGCCGCGCTGGTACGCCTCGAATATGCCCTCGGTAAGCATAGCGGCGGCGCCTGTCGTCTCCAGCGCACTACGCACGGCGGTGATGAAGCTCTCCAGGTGCGGCCCGTCTTCGGCGATCAACAGCCCAGGATTGGTGCAGAACTGCCCTGCTCCCATGGTCAGCGAAGCGACGAAGCCTTTGGCGATCGCCTCACCCCTTGCGGCCAGCGCTGCGGGGAGCAGGATAACCGGATTGATGCTGCTCATCTCGGCATACACGGGTATAGGTTCAGCCCGTGCCGCCGCCAGCTTGGCCAGAGCGAGGCCGCCGTTGCGCGAACCGGTAAAGCCAACGGCCTTAATATCGGGATGGGATACCAAAGCCGCGCCAAGTTCAATGCCGGCGCCGAACAGAAGCGAAAACACGCCGGGCGGCAGGCCACAGTGCGAGATCGCCACCTGGATAGCCTTACCGACCAGAGCCGAGGTGCCGGGATGCGCTGGATGTGCCTTGACAACCACAGGGCAGCCGGCAGCCAAAGCGGAGGCCGTGTCGCCGCCGGCGACGGAGAATGCCAGAGGAAAGTTGCTGGCGCCAAACACCGCGACGGGGCCGATGCCAATATTGCGCAACCTCAAATCTGACCTGGGCAACGGCTTCCGATCCGGCTGTGCGGGGTCGATGCGGACATCGAGCCAGCCGCCCTCACGTACCGCTGCGGCAAACAGCCGCAATTGCCCGACCGTGCGGCTGCGCTCGCCCTCAATGCGCGCGCGCGGCAGTCCGCTCTCCTCGCAGGCACGTTCCACAAGCTCATCACCGAGTGCGAGAATTTGTTCGGCAACCTCTTCCAGGAACTGCGCTCGTTTATCCAGTCCTATTTCCCGATAAGCATCAAAGGCCGCTGCGGCGAGCGTGCAGGCCCGGGCAACCTCCGCCGTTCCCGCTTCGCTGAACGCAGGTTCGAGCGTTTCGCCTGTCGTGGGATTGATGCCGCGAAAGCAAGCGGGACCCCCCTCTACTGTTTCGTCACCGATGAGAGACTGTCCTGAAATAGCCATGGTCGAAACTTTCTAAAGAGGAGGGTGCCGACTGCCGGCGTTTCGTCTTCACACCGGCAAGCGGAGGGCTCACGCCACGACGCCCGTGATGGCGTTGCCTAGCTGGATGCCGTCGAACTCCTCCGGCAATTGCAAGCAATAAGTGAAAAACGGCCTGTGCGATTCGTCCGGATGGCCGAACATGGCGGTGAGCTGCGTCTGTGGGCACGGAATATAGAGTTTCCTGTCCTTGCTGATGAATGGCGCATCCAGACTGAAGAAGTCCTGATCGGTCGCCAGCACCGCCTCCTGGCCGGACGGCGTACGCACGACGATCCGCTTGCCGGGAATATCCGAAAGATAAAGATTGCCCAGCGTATCCATGGCCGAACCACCGGTCAGCGTCATATCGAAGAATTTCTCGACGTGCGTTGCCAGGGCTTCATCAGACACGCTGCTATCGCGCAGGTATTTAGTTTGTACACGATTGAATGGCCCAATCGGCGAAGCCCAGTATAGCCACTCACCATCCGGGCTGATTTCGATCAGATCCGCCTTCGGTGTTCTGTGCTTGATCTTAACCTCTCCGGGTTTGAGCGGCGGGGGCGGTCCGGCCAGGACTTGTTTATAGCCCGAAAGTCGGCGCAAGGTTTTACCCGTCTTCATGTCATGCACGAGAAGAGCGCCGAGGCCGGAGTCCGTCATATAGATCAGCGATCCGTAGAACCGCAGATCATTGATCCGCGCCCCCGGCGGGGTGGCAACGGCATCGAAGCGGATGATGTTGAGGATGTTGCCGCTCTTGGCATCAAGCTGCACCAGCTTCTGCGCGCCCGGCTTGGCGTGGTCGTAATACATGGCCCCCATATCGACGCACCAGACCGTGTCATCGGCGAAGATATGTACCGAATTGACATAGACAAAGGCGTTCAACCCGTCATCGCCCGGCTGCCAATTATTCCACGGACCTCCCGGAAAGGGCCAGACGGATCCATCAGGCTCCAGTTTCGCGACGGAAGGCGTGATTTCATGGCCGGGCCAGCGCGGCAGGCCGAGAAACAGCAGATTATCGCTGGTCAGCGCCACACCATTCGCCATCCAGGGCGCCTTGGCGGCGACCTCGACGGTCAATTCCGCATCGGTCGCGCGCGCCGGGCGCCATTCATCCCCCGCGGCAACACCCATAGCGCCAGCAGCACCTGCAAGCACGTTTCGGCGTGTCAATTTCATTCGTTTCCTCCTGTTATTTATCTTTATGGAAATGCCGTGTGCCAGTTCAGCCCACATTCAGCCCAGGCGTATATATCCAGGGTCGCAACGCTTTATCGGCGTTGCGAAACGCCTCGATCTCACCGCGCATGCTCAGTGTGAAATCAATCTCGTCCAGCCCCTGCAGCAACATGCTCCGCTGCTGCACCGGTGATGTGAAGTTATAGGAATTTCCGTCAGTATCGGTCACCGTGAGCGCCTCGAGATCAACCGTGATCCGCGCGCCGCCGGCGGCATGCTCGGCATCCTGCGCCAGGCGCTGCACCACATCTTTCGGCAGCACGACGGGCAGTATACCGTTACGGAAGCAGTTATTAAATAATATGCCGCCGAAACTAGGCGCAATCACGGCACGGAAGCCGAAGGCGCGCAAAGCCTTCGCCGCCGCCTCACGCGAGGAGCCGCAGCCAAAATTCTCGCCGGTGACGAGGATTTCCGCTTCAGTCCACGGCGTCTTGTTCAGAATGAAATCCGGGTTAGGCTTGCCACCCTGCAGATAGCGCATATTGCCAAACAGAGCGGCGGCATGTTTCTCCTTGGGCGTATTGGCCGCGTACAGCCCAGGCGAGATCTGATCCGTATCGATGTTATTGCGAATAATCGCGGCAGCGACGCCGGTCGTGCGAACGAAAGGTTCCATGTTATGCCCCCTGCCCTAGATAATCGCCAACATCGGCAATGCAGCCTGCCACTGCACTTGCCGCCACAGTTGCGGGGCTGGCCAGATGAGTACGAGTCTGCAGCCCGCCGCGATTTTCAAAATTGCGATTGGCCGAACTTACCGTGCGCGCACCGCGCGCGCTCGGCAGACCAGTACAGCCGAAGCAGCCAGATTCATCCCATTCAAAGCCGGCAGCTTTAAATATCTTGTCGAGCCCCTCGGCCTCTGCCGCGGCCTTTACCGAACTGGAGCCGGTAACACACACAGCCTGAACCCCCTCCGCTACCTTGCGGCCACGCAGGATTTTTGCCGCTTCGCGCAGGTCGGATAGCCGCGAATTGGTACAGGTGCCGATATAGGCAACGTCGATCTTCTGCCCCGCGAGTATTTCGCCAGGTTCAAGCTGCATATAGGTCAGCGCGCGTTCCATCGCGGCGCGGCGCTGCGGGTCGGTCTCCGCCGCGGGGTCGGGCACCTGCTCATGCAGGCCGAGCGTATGCGCCGGGCTCAGCCCCCAGGTCACCTGCGGTTCTAGCCCGCTTACATCGCAGGTGATTTCCGTATCGAACACAGCGTCATCATCGCTATGCAGCGTGCGCCAATGCGCCACCGCCGCGTTCCAAGCCTTATGCTTAGGCGCAAACTCGCGGCCTTTCAGATATTCAAATGTCTTTTCGTCAGCCGGAACGAAGGCCATTTTGGCAGAGAATTCGATCGCCATGTTGCACAAGGTTAGCCGCTGCTCCACCGGCATGTCGCGTACGGCACTGCCGGCAAATTCCACCGCGTAGCCCACGCCCGCCTGCGCGCCGATCTGGCGGATCAGATGCAGGACCATATCCTTGGCAGAAACATTCGGGCCCGGCCTGCCTTCGAGTTTTATGCGCATCATCTTCGGCTTGGTCTGCAGCAGCGTTTGAGTTGCGGCCACATGCTGCGCCTCGCTCGCACCTATTCCCCAGGCAACAGCGCCGATCCCGCCGATGGTGGAGGTATGACTATCGCCACACACCAACATCACCCCCGGCAGAGCAATGCCCGCCTCCGTCGCCATCACATGGGTGATGCCCTGGTTAGGCGAGCCGATATCGAAAAAATTTACCCCGAATTTCAGCGACAATGTGCGCAGTATGTTCATGCGCTCTACCCCAGCCCCTTTGGCGGAGCCAGTGCCAATGGTCGAGACCGTGCGCTCGTCATTTGGCCCACGGCCAGGAAAAGTGGCGATGAAATGGTCGATGGTGGTGAACACCATCTCCGGACTGAATGGGGTGCGCCCACTCTTGTCCAGCTGGTACAGCGCCTCGCTGCCACTCATGTCATGCAGAATCAGCCGATCGATCGACAGCAGCGCCTCGGTCTCGGTGAAGCGGTGGACGATATGCTCGTCCCAGACTTTCTCGAAAAATGTCATACCCATAATTCGTTCCTCGGTTGACTGCCCGCATTATAGACGCGGGCAGCGTATTCTGGTTTCAGGAAACTGCCGGATCCGGCCATGGCAAAAACAGATCGTCATAACTGTAGAGCGATCTTGTCAGATGCTGTTCATGCGCATAGGCCAACATCCGCTCAATAGATTTTCGGTTCGCGGCATCGCCATACGGATTAAAGCGGCGCGCCGGCTGCGCCTGTTGCGCAACGTTGCGTGCGGCACTGAAACAGCGTGAGAGTTTGTCGGCAATACCCGGGACACGCGTCAGTAAAGCCGTCTGAACTGAGAGCACGTGGTTCACGCTGTGCAGCCCGGTGCGCTCGCGCCATACCTCCCCGGCCCGCTTGGCATCCGGAATGACCGTGCGCAACCCTGTGGTATCCTTGACGGTGTGCAAGGAGGTGATGATCGCATCTACACCACCATCGCGCAGCAGCGTGAACAGATCCTGCACCGGTGCCGGCTGGACATTACCGGGATCCCTAAAACTTTCGATGTGCGAATTCTCTGTGACCAGCCAAGTCACCTGATCGGAGTCCAGACCGTAATCCTCTCTCAGAATGCCGCGCAGCCATACGCCGGTTGTCTGCGCATAGGCTCGTATCCCCACGCGCTTGCCATGCAGATCCGCCGGGCCCGAGATCCTGCCATTTTCTAGGCAGATCAACGTCTGGTGCGGCAGATCCCCACCGGCCAGCACAATGGGAAGGGCGGTGAGCGGCTTGCCAGCATCCACTGCCAGAAGCTGAGTCGCCAGCGGCATTTCGGCAATGTCATAGGCCAGCTCACGCGCCATCAGCCGGAAGGTCTCGGTGTAGGGCACCACCCCGCGTGGCTCAATCTCGAAGCCTTCACAGACCACCGCGCCGTTCAGCAGCGGATCGGTCAGCGGCATGGCGCGCAGCCCAGCGCGTAAAACAAGGCGAGTCATATTCTAAAACTCCACAATGGATTTCTGGATTTTTGTGCGTGCGCCGCCTGGCGCGTCCGGCTGCGGCCCAGCCGGTGCGGTCTCCGCCGTCAGCTCCACACCCCTCGTCTCCGGCACCAGAAGCACGCCGAGCACTGCCACGGCGTAGAGGGCCATAGCAACAACGCCGATTGCCTTTCCAAACGAAAGATGCATGGCCAACACGCCGACCAGTGCCGGACTAAGTGCTGTGCTAGCGCGGATGAGCGAGGTGTTGAGCCCCAAAGCGCGGCCGCGGATGCGGGTACCGAATAATTCCGCAATGATCGGCTGCACGCCATTCGCCAGCCCGCCCTGCAGCAGCCCTACAACGAAGCCGAGGCCCAGCGTGACGCCGAGGATACGGGTAAAACCAAGATAGGCCGTCAGTGCCACCAGCTGGCAGAGCAGGTAGGCGAGAAACACCGGGCGCCGCCCATAGCGGTCGGTGATCGGCCCATAGACCAGCGCGCCCAGGAAGGAACCTAGAATGTTCAGCACCATATAGCCGGCGGTCTTGGTCACATTGAGATGGAAGGCGCTGTGCAGATAGGTCGGCAGCCAAAAGATCATGATCTGAGCTGCGCCGTACACGCCGATGGAGATCATCGCGGTGATGGCGGTATTACGTCCATTGCTGCCGTGCAAAAGATCGAGCATCGAGGATTTGTCCTGCGCTGCGGGGATCTCCGCCCTTTGCGCCAAGAACAAAGGCGATTCCTTGACGAAGCGTTGCAGTACAAGAACATACAGTGCCGGAATGATTCCCAGCGCGAAGCAATAGCGCCAGGCTTCACGCGCCGGCAGCATCGTATAGATCGCCAATGTACCAAGCAGCGCCAGTGCATAGCCCACCGCGTAGCCGCTCTGCACCCAGGAGATCGCGGTGCCGCGGAATTTCGGCGTAATCGCCTCATTCACCAGCGTCATCGCTGCGGTCAGCTCGGCGGCATAGCCAATGCCCTGTATGGCGCGCATCGCTGCCAGATAGACAAAGCTATGCGCAAAGGCCGCCGCCACCGTCGCCGCGGCACTGAGAAGTATCGCCCCCTGCAGCATACGCAGCCGGCCGAACCGGTCGATTGCGGCACCGGCAAATAATGTGGAGACCGCCGCGACCAGCGTGGTCAGGCTACCCAGCGCCCCGGCTTGGGCGCGCGTCAAAGCAAACACGGTGATCAGCGTCGGCAGCACCAGCGCATACACCTGGGAATCCATCGCATCCAGCACGCGGCCGCCAAAAGTGGCCGCACAGGTCACGCGCTCTACGAGGGGGATGGCAAAAAACCAAAAGCGCTTCTGTGGCATGTCGTTTCCTGTCTGCGGCGTCATGGCGCGGCTCACGCCAGCCTGGCGGATGGGGTGATCTGCTTGGGATCGGTGATCAGCTCGAGCACCGCGAGGCGTTTTGTCTCCACCGCGCGCTGCAATGCCGGGGCGAAGCCGGCGGTGGTGGTCACACGCTCGGCATAGGCACCGCAAGATTGCGCAAACAGGACGAAATTCGGATTGACCAGTGTCGTGCCGATGACACGGCCCGGAAAATGCCGTTCCTGGTGCATGCGTATGGTGCCGTACATGCCGTTATTCACCAACAGCACGATCACCGCCGCCCCGGCTTCATGCGCCGTCGCCAGCTCCTGCGAATACATCTGGAAGCAGCCATCGCCTGCCAGGCACACCACCGGGCGCTCCGGGTGCCGCAGCTTCGCCGCGATGGCAGCCGGTAGGCCATAGCCCATGGCACCGCTGGTGGGTGCGAGCTGTGTGCCGGGCTTACGGAAGCGGTGAAAGCGATGCCCCCAGACCGTATAATTTCCCGCCCCGTTGGTGATGATGGCGTCCGGCCCCAGCGCCGCCGAAAGGCCGGCGATTACCGGACCCAGCTCCACCGGCCCATCCTTGGGCGCGGCCGGGGTGGTAAACACCTCGAACCGCGCCCGCGCCGCTTCGCGCCATCCGGTCCAGCCGGGAGCGGGCAGACGGATGGCGTCCAGCAGCGAGGGGTATTCCGCCGGACGCAGGTTAATGGCCAGATCCGGCTGGTACACCCGCCCCAGCTCATCCGGGTCGGCATGCACATGGATCAGCTTCTGCACCGGATAGGGTGCTTCGATCAGCGCATAAGCATTAGTGGTGATCTCCCCCAGCCGCGAGCCAAGCACCAGCAGCACATCAGCGTCACGCACGCGCTGCGCCAGCTCGGGGTCGATGCCCAATGTCAGATGCCCGGCATAATTCGGGCTGTCATTGTCGAAAATATCCTGCCGCCGGAAAGAGCACGCCACCGGCAGATCATTGGCCACGGCAAACTCTGCCAAACTCGCACGCGCCGCATCGGTCCAACCCGAAGCGCCGATGACGACAAGCGGCCGTTCGGCCTGGCCTAGCATCTGTCGGATATTCGCCACCGCATCCGGCGACGCCTGATTCAACGCCACCGGGCCGGGCGGTGCAACCGCTATGTCGCACATATCGGCGAGCACATTCTCCGGCAAGCCCAGCACCACAGGCCCGGGGCGGCCGGAAACGGCAACGCGGAAGGCACGGGCGACAAATTCCGGCACGCGCTGTGCTTCAGGTATCTCCGCCGCCCATTTTGCCGTGGCGCCAAATAACGCATGCACATCGATCTCCTGGAATACCTCGCGTTCCTTGAAACCCTGTTTGTGTAGACCGATGAACAGGATCATCGGCGTAGAGTCCTGGAAAGCGGTGTGCAGACCGATGCTTGCATGGGTGGCGCCTGGGCCGCGGGTAACGAAGCAGATTCCCGGCCGCCCAGTGAGCTTGCCATCCGCCTCCGCCATATTCGCCGCCGCCCCTTCATGCCGGGCAATCACCAGCCGGATGGCGCTGTCGTAAAGCGCGTCCATCACATCTAGATAGCTCTCGCCCGGCACGCCATAGGCAAGCGTCACACCACGCGCCGACAGGGATTCCACCAGCGCCCGCGCACCGCTGCGTGTATTCTGCCGCGTCTCGCCGTTCGGTCCTGTCATGCGTTGCTCGTCCATCTCTGCATTCGTCCTTCTTGCTCAAAACATCAGTGTCAGCGCATCCGTGCCGATGAACGCGTTGCCATAATTCTTGCGCGCGGACGGGTTTTTCACCCAGCTCAGCGAATTCACAAGAAACACGCCTCTGTAAAGATGTAAGTTATAGCTTGCTATCGCGGTCGTCGAAAAATTTGCTGTGTGGATGCCGGTGGTCGCGCGATAGTAATTCACGGCGTTGCTGCTGAACTTGTTATAGGTCACGCCAATCGAAGCGCTGTCATGCGGCCTCGAGTCGAACGGGCCGATATCATACAGGCTTATCGAGGCATCGTCGGAATACAGATTGCGGTCGGGCGGTGCCGCGTCCAGCTTGAAGTTCATATACAGCCCGCGTGCCACGAGGTCGTTATCCGGATGCGTGATCTGATAGTCACCAGTCAGATAAAAGCCGACATCGCCGCGCACCTTGTGCTGCACCAGGTTGAAATTTGTGTACTCGGTATTGTTGTAGATCATACCACCGCGAATCCAAAGATAATGCTGGTCCGGACCACGCGGGATGCGGTAGCCAACCTCATTGACAAACAAGGCACCGGTGCCGGGCACAACCCATTCAACCCCCGGGCCGCGCGATGTATCATAGGAATAGCCGCCGCCGGGCGAAGCGCTGCGCGACATGCCGAAATGATCATAGAAGCGATGATCCGGTGCCCAGACCCGCACATCGAAGCCAGGTGTCGCGGTGAACGTCGCCATGCCAAGCTCGGTCTGCAGCGAGCTCTGCGGCCCCAATGCCGAGGAGGCCGAGCTGGTGCCAAGATTATTTCCGTAGAACACATTCTGCCACAGCATGTAGCCGGCCTGAACCTCGACACGGTCTTTGAACAAAGGAACGAACGCGGCCAGCTCGTTGATCACCAGCGCATTTGGCCCGGTCAGCCGGTAATTGTCGCGGTAGAGTTCCGGTCCAACAACGAAACGCGAGCCATCGGGGAGACCAAGACGGGAAAGATCGTACACGGTCTCAAAAAATAACCCGAGATTCTCGGTCGGATTCTGGCCGGAATACAGCGGTGTCTTGGTGTTATGGCCAAGCATGTCGTAATCAAAACTCTGGCGGACCTCGAAGCTGGTCAGAAAGCCGTGATCATACATCGTCTGCCGGAATTGCCAGTCCGCATCGAGCGTGTCGCAAGCGGACGGAAAAACCGTATTCTCGCGCCCCTGGTATCTCAGCGTATCAAGGCGTTTGCAGGCCGGTTGCGTCGCAGCCTGCGGCTGGGGCGCTGTCGAGGTTTCCAGATTGGACGGCGGTATGATGTTGATCGCATTCGGAATATTCTGTGCCAATGCCCGGCCGGTCGCGCACGAGAGCGTCAAAAGCCCCGCCACGACAAGGAAACCCACATTTTTTACCCAAATCTGTTGACGAATTCTTGTATTTTCCATGAACGTCCTCTTTTTGTTATAGCCGTGGAAGTGCTCTCCTCACGTGCTTTCGATCACTCAAACGTATCGTCTTAATCACGTACTCGCTCAGCCCTTCTCTGTTCCGTCATACACGAGGCACCGCCAGCCCCTGCACGTCATGGCGTTCCAGAATTTTTGCGACCAATCCTGAGTTGCGCGCCTGCAGAACGAAACTTTCGAGAAAGCGCCGTGCCTCAAGATGCGCCGTCGCCGTCCCCACCGCCTGCTCCACGGTCGAAAAACTTTGCTCCAGCAGTGTCGATCCCGCGATGATGCCAGACTGCTTCAACAGCGCCGGACGCAAGCCAGCCAGTAGATCGCCGCCGCCCGCCTTAAAATGTTCGATTGCATTGTCGATGCCAGCGATCCGTACGATCTTCGCATTCCGGATATTGCGCGTGAGCCATAGATCATAGGCGGAACGCTCGGACACAACGATCTTAACACCGTCCCGGTCGGCCTCTTCCGGCACAGCAATATCAAAATCCGGCCGGGCAAGATAGGTCGCCTCGATCTCCACATAAGCTGGGCTGAAGGAAATTGTCTTGGCGCGCTCGGCCTCGATGGCAATCAGTACGATCCCGCATTCCGCCACGGCATCCGCCGTCTCGCCCGGGCGTGGATAGCCACGCAGAACGCAGGCCACACCCAAAGCCTCGGCCACCGCTTTGGCCATATCCGGCGCAATCCCTTCCGGCTGTCCAAAGGCGTCACGCCCCGTTACCAGCAACGGGTTGGCAAGATTGATGCCGGCATGCAAAATCCCGTCTGGGGCCAGCTCTGCGCGTGCCGCACCGCGTTGCAGATCCTGATGCGCCAATGTCATGGCCTGATCCTTTCCCTTGTGAATTTTATTGTCCCGCCGCGTCGACGGTTTGCATTGGTGTCTCTGATCTTTGGGCACTCTATGACGCCGCAACGCCCGATGGTATACGAATAAGAACTCTATCAGTTATTCCAAAATGGAATATGGATCTTCGATTAAATATAATGGAAATCAAACAGTTAAGCCATTTCGTCCGAGTTGCCGAGCTGGGTAGTTTCAGCCGCGCGGCATCCTTCCTGAATATCGCCCAGCCGGCACTGAGCAAGCAGATCTTCCAGCTCGAACAGGAGTTGAAAGAAACGCTGCTGATTCGTACCGGACGTGGTGTCACCCTCACGGAGGCTGGCGAAACCCTGCTTGCCCATGCCCGCACCATCCTCAACCATGTCGGCAAGACCTATGAGGCCATAGAGAACATCCGCCGCGGCAAATCAGGGCGGGTAATTCTCGGCATGCCGGCGATCATGTCGAACATCATGGCGGTCCCGGTCATCGCCGCACTGCGCACGGAGCTTACCGATGCGGAAGTCACCGTCGTGCATGGCCATTCCTCCAAACTGCAGGAGTGGCTGCTCTCAGGGCAGATCGACATGGCGCTGATGTTCAACACCCCGCCGTCGCCGCTTCTCGAGGTCTACAGCCTGGGCGATGAACCACTCTGGCTGCTCGGTACGCCGCAATTTTTGGAGGGGCGCAAGCAGGCGCGGCTCAGGCTGCTGACAGAGTTGCCGATGATCATGGGCACACGTTCCAACAGTGTGCGGGTGCTGCTGGCTACGGAACTCGCCAAGGCCGGCCAGGCACTGAACATCGTGTTCGAGCTTGAGGCTTTCGAGCCGCGCGTAGAGCTGGCGCGCCAAGGGCATGGCTGCACCGTGGCATCCACCTGGAGCCTTTCCTCCAAACAATGCGACTTCACCGGGCTGATGGCGCTCCGGCTTGTGCCCTCCGACATCAGGATCGCCGTGCATCTGGTACTGCCGGCCCGCCGTGCCCGCAACAAGCTGCACGATGCCACCTTCACCATCGTCCGCGACATCGGCCGGCGCATGCTGCATGACGAATGCGCGGGAGACGCCGGCATACTGGAAAAACGCCTCTGACGTTTTACCGTCCCTGGGTTTGCAGAATCGCGTCCAATCGTGGGAACACGCGCCTTGCATTCGATTCGAATATCTTCTTCTTATCGGCATCATCCATGACGAGCGCGTCGATATAGCGCTTGGTATCGTCGAAATAGAATCCCGTCTCCGAGTCTATGCCACGCACCGCGCCCACCATTTCCGAGCCGAATAATATATTCCCGGCATCGATCACCCGCGCCAGAAGATCGATGCCAGGCTGGTGATACACGCAAGTATCGAAAAACACATTTTTCATCACATGCTGGCGCAGGTCAGGCCGCTTCATCATGTCGGCAAGTCCTCGGTAGCGGCCCCAATGATAGGGCACAGCACCGCCGCCATGCGGGATGATGAAGCGCAGGGTAGGGAAATCCTTGAAGAGATCACCTTCGATGAACTGCATGAAGGCGGTGGTATCCGCATTGATGTAATGCGCACCGGTAGCATGGAAACACGCATTGCAGGAGCCGGAGACATGGATCATGGCCGGCACATCGAGCTCGACCATTTTCTCATAGAATGGATACCAGGCGTTGTCGGTCAAGGGCGGCGAGGTCCAATGCCCACCGGAGGGGTCGGGATTGAGGTTGCAGCCGATGAAACCAAGCTCCGACACGCAGCGCTCCAGCTCCGCGACGGAGTTTTCGATGCTGACGCCGGGAAATTGCGGCAATTGGCAAACCCCGGCGAAATTCCTTGGGTAGAGTGCCACGACGCGCTGGATCAGGTCGTTGCAAGCGCGCGTCCAATCCTGTGAGACGCGTTCATTGCCTTCATGATGCGCCATGGCCGAGGCGCGGGGCGAAAAAATCGTCATATCCGCACCGCGGGTCTGCTGCAGCTTGAGCTGGTTCTCCTCGATGCTCTCGCGGATTGCATCATCGCTGACGGCTTCGGGCCTGGGGGCCGGGCCGGCAGGATTCTTCGCCCAGGCCAATTGTGCCGCGCGAAAATCCTGATGCGGTGCGGGTGCCGTGGTGTAATGGCCGTGGCAGTCGATAATCAACATTTTTCCGTATCCCCGGTCTTCATGTCCTGCAAAACACGGTCGAGCATGGCTTCCAAATTTTCCGCTTGCAGTGCCGCTCTATGCCCGGCGGCCCAATCCTGACGCGCCGCCGTCGCATCGCTCATCGACGGTTCCAGCCCCGCCGCCGCCACGGTCGCCGCCGCTTCGCGCATCTCCTCGGCGCGCCGCGTACCATGTTGCAGACCGCGCTCGATCATATAGCGCGCAAGCTTCTCCCAGTCCTGGCCGGGGAAAAAATCCGAGAGCGAGGCCAGCACCGTGTGCTCAACACCATAATGCCGTGCCGCCAGCATCGATTCCGTGAGTAACGCCTCGAGCCCCTTGATGATGATAGAGCGGCACAACTTTGTGGCCGAAGCCGGGCCGATTTCGGCGGAGAACACAGACGCCCCGGAGAAGCCCAGCCCCTGCACGACAGGCAGAAATGCCTGTGCATGCGGGCCGCCCAGCAGCATCGGCGAGGCAATGCGTTTGGTACCGATTGGCGACATGATCACCGCCTCAACATAGCGCCCGCCCGCTGCCGCGATCACTCGCGCCGCCGCCTGTTTTTGCGCCGGTGCCGCGGAATTCACGTCCATGAACCAGCTACCGGGCCCCAAGCCCCCGGCCACGCTGCGCGCCGCCGCTTCGTCCTGTGCGGCGGTCACAGCAGAGATGATCACATCCGCATCAGACACGGCATCGTGCGCGCTTGCCGGCACCACCAGCCCGTAGCCCGCCAATGCCCGCGCCGGGTCCGCGGCCGGATCGGCAAATTTCAAATCCCAGGCGGTGAAGCCTTTGCCAGAAAAATCCTCAGCAAGAACCTGACCGACTTCTCCAAATCCCAGAAGACAAATCATGGCCACACACCATCCCCAATATAGACCTCACCCTGCATCAGCTTACGCGCGGTGCGGATGAGGGCGGCACGCTCAACCGTGATGCCCGCAGCCGTAATGGCAACTTCCATATTCACAGCGAAAAACCCAGTGGGATGCTCCACTACCAGCTGCATGGCACCGCCTGCCTGCTTCACCTCAGCAATGCCCTCGGCAACGCTGCTAGGAAGGACGCAACTGGTGGTAACGGAAACCGTCCCTAACACGCCGATCGCCTCATGTACGCGATGCGGAATAAAACTGCGCGTCATGACGGCACCGCCGTTACGTGGCGGCGCGATCAACGTCATTTTCAGCACGGGTTTTTTCGTCACATCCCCGAGATTCATGCGCGGCCCAATCGCCATGCGGATTTTCTCCACCCGCCGCTTCAGCGCCGCGTCGGCTTCCAGTTCGGCCGCGCTTTCTGCTCCCGTCTTGCCGGAATCGGCCGCATTCAGCAGCACGACCGGCATACCGTTATCGATGCAGATCACACGTACGACATTGACCTCATCCACCACATTACCCGTCGGCAGCAACGCGCCGCAGGCTGAGCCGGCGATGTCTAGAAAATCTATGGCAATGGCCGCGGCGGTTCCAGGCACGCCGTCAATCGCCGTGTCGCCTTCATAGGTCACCACATCACCGGGTGTCGGCACATGCGCCACCGCCACGGAGCCGGTATTCACCATATGGATGCGCACAGAGGTAATACCGTCGCGCGCCGGCACCAGCCCGTGCTCAATGGCCCAGGGCCCGACACCGGCGAGGATATTGCGGCAATATCGACGCGGCTGGCAGGAGAAATCACGGCCACCTTGCTGGTCAGCGGATGCGCCCCACCCACACCGTCGATCTGCCGCGCATCGGTCGAGCCCATGGCGGCAAGCAGCACAGCATCGCGCGTGGCCCGGTCTACCGGCAATGCGGAGGCCGCGAAATACAGCCCTTTCGATGAGCTGCCCCGCATCAGCATCACCGGTATCGCGCGTTGCATGCTCATACCTAGTCCAGACGGCGAGCATATCTCAGGCCTTTCGCGGCCAGGCGCTCGCGCATCTTGTACAAATCAAGCCCCAGCACGCCGGCGGCCAGCTGGTCGCGCTTTGCCCCCTCATTGGCCTCGCGGGCAGCCGCATTTTCCAACACCGCTGCTGCCTTGGCACGCGGCACCACCACCACCCCGTCGTCATCGGCCACAATCACATCGCCCGGCACAACATGCGCACCCGCGCACACCACGGGGACATTCACGTTGGCGATCGTCTCCTTCACCGTGCCCTGCGCATAGACCACCTTGGACCAAACCGGGAATTTCATTTCCGTCAACACCGCAATATCCCGTACGCCGGCATTGATGATGAGGCCTTTCACGCCGCGCGCCTGCAGAGAGGTGGCCAGCAGATCGCCGAAATAGCCGTCATCGCACGGGCTTGTGGGGGTCACCACCAGAATATCGCCCAGCTGACATTGCTCAGCGGCGACATGGATCATCCAATTATCGCCAGGTGCCACCTCGCAGGTTATGGCCGTGCCTGAAATCTGCGCTGGGCGATAGATAGGCCGCATATAGGCGCCCATCAGGCCGGTCCGTCCCTGTGCTTCATGCACGGTGGCCACGCCGTACTGGCCAAGTGCGGCCGCTACCGCCGCATCGGCGCGCTCAATCTCTGTCACCACGACTGCCATTTGCGTCATCCTTCTGTAGCCGACTTCTGTAGCCTGCTGATCACAGTGCATCGTTATTTTATTCTTTACTCGCAATATATCGCAGCGACTTCCCTGCCGCGTATCGGAAGCTCAATCACAGCCATAGTCTTCGCAGCAGCCGATATTGCTTAGATTTTTGAACCAACCGAATAAATCACGGCAGCATTTCTGGTTTTTTGAAATTCATCTAAACTCTGGCCGCGCATCGCAGCGTAGATATGCAGATTGGATACACCGACGACAGCACCGAGCTTCTCTAGCACGAAGAAGATGGCACCGTAATGGATCAGCCCGCGCCAGTCGCGCTTCCGCACCAACGCACTTTCCTCCACGCTGAGCCCGGCCGCCGTAAACTCTTGCTCCTCATTCGCCAAAAATCGTACCCGTGCCTCCGGCTCAACGAGCCCGTGCAGGAATTTGTTCAAACGATAACCTTTGGCACTGCGCTCCAGCGTATAAGGGTAAGTCCCTTCCAGCGTCTCTGCACCGGACAGCTGCTCACCAATCTTCGCGCGGTGCCGCTCTGCTTGCGCGTCCGTCATCGATACCGTTTCACTCTCATAGATCGCCGTCGCAATCGCCGTCATTGAGGGCAGATAATAACTGCGGTGCAGGCAATTGATGCGTGCCGGCAGCGCGCCGCGCATTACCAGCCACATGATGATTTCCGACCCCTCCATGCCGCCGAGACGGGCATAATCAGCCAGCGTCAGCCGTGTCAGCGCCATAGGATCGCTCTCAATGAGATCGAGAAATGTCTCATCCCAGGCGGTGTTGTTAAAACCGCAACGTTCGCCATGCACCTGGTGCGACAGCCCGCCCGTCGCGACGATGGCAATCTTGATATCCTCGGGATAACTCTCGATAGCGGTACGCAGCGCAATGCCGAGCTTGTAGCACCGTGCCGCGGAGGGCACGGGAAATTGCAACACCCCCATTTGCAGCGGCACGATGCTGAGCGGCCAGTCCACCCCCTCGGGCAACAATATGGAAAGCGGCGAAAAACAACCATGGTCCAGCGGCCTGTCACGAAAGAACGACATATCGAACTCATCGGCCACTAAAGATTGCCCGATATGCCGCGCCAGAGCCGCATGCCCTGCCCAGGGCAGCACATTTCGCTTGCCGCCGCCCTCATCCGCTACCTCATAAGTCTCATCCACACCGAGGCAGAAGGCGGAGTAATGATCGAAGAAAAATGATGTGATATGATCATTATATATCATGAACAGTACATCCGGCCGCTTTTCCTGTAGCCAGTCGCGGATCGGGCGGTAAGCATCGAAGATCGGCTTCCAGACAGGATCTTCGTGCTTCTTGGCATCGAGGGCGAAACCGATGGTCGGTGTGTGCGAAGTGGCGATGGCGCCTATAATTCTAGCCATTAACTGCTTCATCCTTTTTTGCGTGCATCGCGCTCGCATGTCCTATACATTTTCATTTTATGGCACGTCATCGATTTCTGTGCTGCGCCGCGCCATACGGCATATTTGGCCAAGGCGCCTTCCATCCGTGTTCGCCTCGGTCACGCCCGGATACTCAACCATTCTGTACGCCTCTAGAGCTGCCACTTACGGACCACCAGACGGAACTTCCTTCAGCCCATAGGTTTTTGCTATAACTAGTCTCATGGATGGTGCGTTCGATATTTTTGAGCTGAACATAAGGCATCTCGGAGCCGCGGTTGCGGTGGCAAAACACGGCAGCATCGGCGCGGCGGCGGAGCAGGTCAATCTGTCCCAGCCGACAGTTACCGAAGCTCTTGCCAAGCTGGAATTACGGCTCGAGCACGTGCTCTTCGACCGCCTGCCCAGCGGCGCCACGCCAACTCCGGCCGGGCAGCTGTTTCTGGGCCGCACGGCCCGCGCAATCGAGATTTTATGCGAGGCCGGGCGCCAACTGCGCCGTTCGGCCCGGCTGCCGCCTATCGCGCATCTGGAACGCATGGTCAGCTCGACGCAACTGCGCGCCCTTCTGGCGGTCGACCGCGCCGGGAGTTTTACGGGGGCGGCCAGAGAGGTGGGGTTGTCGCAACCCTCGATCAACCGCGCCGCACAGGAGTTACAACTGCTGCTGGGCGTGTCCCTATTTCTGCGCAACGGCCGGTTTGTGCGCACCACCACGGCAGGCGAGCGCTGGGTCCGCGGCGTGCGCCTGGCCATAGCCGAACTCCAATCTGGACTCGACGAGCTGGCAGCACTGGCCACATCCGGTGCTGGCCGCATCACCATCGGCACACTCCCTCTGCCGCGCTCGGCCTTGCTGCCGACAGCCCTCGCCCGTTTCGCGCAGAACCACCCGCATGCCACACTCACCATCGTCGAGGGCCAGTTTCACGACATGCTGACCAATCTGCGCACCGGTGATATCGACATGGTTCTCGGCGCCCTGCGGGCAAAAAGCCCGTCCGAAGATGTTGTGCAGATGCTTCTCTACACCGACCATCTGTTCGTCGTCGGCCGCACCGGCCACCCCTTAGCTGGCAAGACCCCAGGCAGGGCCGACCTGGCCCGCTATCCCTGGGTGGTCGGTGCGCGCGGTGCGCCGATGCGGGCGGTCTGGGACAAGCATTTTCTCAACGGCCCGTTCCCGCCACCATCGCTTAAAATTGAATGTGGCTCGGTTCTGGTGGCGCGCGAGCTGATGCTGAGCGGCGACTGGCTCGCTTTACTCTCGCCCGATCAGTTCCGCATCGAGCAGCGGATGGGGCTGCTGACGCCGATCGGCGACGCAATCGACGGCTCCCTGCGCCACGTTGGCGTCACCACCCGCATCGCTTGGCACCCCACGGCGGCACAGGCGGCGTTTCTGGAAACACTAACCGAAGTCGGACGCGAGCATCGCGATCTTCCGACTGCCTGATCACTAACTCACTAAAAAGCCTTTACTTGATCTGCCCCCTAAACGGCCTCCATCTTTGATGCGGCTTTTACAGCGGCGTACCACGCACGATGCTGGACCGGGTCGAAGAACGATGGGGCTTAACGCCGGAGTGGATAGCTGCCGACAGCGCCTAGCTGACAATCTCCGTCGCCTGCAAGTTTACGATTTCAATGACGTCCGAAGAACCGACCAAATGCCCGGATCATTTTCTATAATCGCGCGCTCCTGGCGCAATATGGCCGCCGCGGCTTCCACCACACCATTTCTGCGTACAGCATTGGCATCAGTTTCAGACTGGAGCATGCCATCAACAAGGTCGGGAAAGGAGGGATGCGCTTGATCATGGCCGGCAATCAGGAGACGAATCTGATGGTACGGTAGACGTTGGGCGGAATTCAGCAGGGCAAGTTTTTGTACCTGTTGCGGGTCCGTGGATGAGTATGTTCGTGTGAAAAGAACAAATTCGTCATATGCGGTGATGAGGGTCGCGACGCATTCCCGGAAATCCCTGATCCATGTCTCCCGGGCCGCCACGGCGATTTGCTGGCGAGCTACGGCCCAGGTCACCATGGGCCCGACAAAGACGGCCAGAACAGCAATCACCAGGGCAAGGAAGGATGTCATATTGACCTCAACTGTTATGGGTGCCGCGAAATATTCGCCCTATATCCTGTTTTTGCCATACATAAACGACATCGCCTTTATCAACCAAAGAAAGCATTGGTGGGTTCAACTGATGAGCGCAACATGATTGATTTCATGATGTTCTTTGGAGGTTGTTATGGCACGTACTGGTCGGCCTGGTTTATCGGCGGCGCAGAAGAAGGAGCTTTGGGCGCGGT
>JAMFRU010000042.1 GCA_026224875.1 Acidocella sp. | reverse complement strand
CCTTACCGACAAAGCCTATGACAGTGCCAAACTTCGGAAGTCTCTGAAAAAACGAGGTACAAAGCCCGTCATTCCCAATAAGTGCAATCGCAAGCAGCCATTCAGCTTCAGCAAAAAAGCATATAAGAAACGGCATCTTATCGAAAATGCATTCTGCCGCCTCAAAGACTTCAGACGCATCGCCACCCGCTATGATCAGCTCGCAGTCAGTTTCGCCGCATCAATTTATCTGGTAGGGGCGGTTGTCTGGTGGATATTATGAGTCTGGACCCTAATTATATGACTAACACCTCTGCGGAGATCGTTTTCTCAATCCTGATCATTCTCCGAGGTTGATGCGTGGTAAGCCTTCCAGATTGAACTATGGCCATCTTCTCAAGCAATATTCCCAAGCGTTTTATGTCTGTCTGGAACAACGGGCTGCTGCCAGGCCGGGTGAAGATCGCGGAAGGCGTTGTCGTCAGCCGCAGGCTTAGCGGCCGGGTCGAGCGGATCGCGATCACGGACATACGTGCCGTGCGCTATCACATCCGCCATCTAGGCGCGGTTGAAGTGGAGGTTTATGCATGGTGGCAGCTCATCGGCGAGGGAGGTAGCGCCTGCGTTTTCCGCGACGAGACTGAAGGCATGGCTGCGGTGCTCCAGGCGCTGGAAGAAGCATTGCCTGGCTTTGACTTTCGCGCGCCGAATAACTTTGCCGATGGCGGGCACGACGGCACCTTCGTGGCATGGCAATTTCCTGGGAAATTTCCTGGCGGGACATCGGTAACCCGTGTCGCACCCGCGCGAACGCCGCCCGCGCTCGAAAATGAGCCGGTAGAACTGCCTCGTCCAGCGCCATCGCATCCAGCACCTGGCGTTTCCTCCAGGCTGAGCGCGGCATTCAGCGTGTGTTTGCTGATCCTGCATTTTCCAATTTTGTTTGCAGTCCTGATTATCGAGCGCATTGCCGATCGTGCTGGTGATGTCCCAGGTAAAACGCGGCGGGCTGAGCCTGTCGTACGATTTCTTTGGATGATGTTGGCGGTCGCCTTCGTAGTGATCGGCATCAGCTGGTTTTTTGTCGTCCTGTACTTGCTTGGCCTGACCCGTTTTCTTCTCGCGGCATTTGCTGTTTGGGCCCTGTTTCCTGTCTTTTTCAGGCTCGCCGCCTGGGCACGGTCGCGGCGGAGCGGGCATTAATGTATGGGCGCTCATTGTTGCAATATTATGAATCGCCAGTTGAAAGTTGCCTTTGCAAACCCTAATTCTGGGACGTATAATTCAGCGATAAGCTGCCCTCGTGTCACTTCGCGAGTGGCGTTAAGAATAATCAATAGAGGAGTTTCTGACTTGACGCGTTATATAATTTTGAGTGCCACGATGCTGTCTCTCTGTGCTCCGGGAGCTTTCGCGCAAAGTGATCCCACACAGATGGCTCATGTTAGCGCTTCCAATGAACTTGGCGTGCTTGAATATTGTCAGGGCAAAGGCTGGACAGATCAGGCCGCGGTAGATGCTCAGAAAAAGGCGATTTCCACATTACCTGCCGCAAGCGGCGACACGGCCAGCATTACTTCGGCCGAATCGACTGGTAAGCAAGGTATTTTCGACGTGAATGGAAACCAAACAAGTCTGTCACAAATGGCAAGCACGAAGAATACTTCGGAGCAGGCAATTTGCGGCCAGCTCGGTACGTCGGTCAAAAATGCTGCTGCAAGCATGTCCTCAATGCCGAACGGCATGCCCTCCATGCCACAGGGCATGCCATCGATGCCAAACGGGATGCCGTCCATGCCAGGGGCCCCGGCAGCGAATGGAACCACCCCGTAACGGTGTCGAGAGGCTTCCCGATCTTTAATCGACCCGCAATCAAATTGTAATTTGAGTTGCCCGTGGCGCCATGTCTGCGGCACGGGCCAGAAGCACATTCGCTGAAATACCCGCGCGTGGGAGGCACAACGGAATTGATCGGTGGACTGCCTGAGCAAACCGCGTTTGGAATTGCTCAGAACATTCTGATTATCTTGGGCCTGATGGCTGGCGCTATTGTCTTTGTAGCGGTTATGGCCTGGCTCCTTTGGTTCTGGAGTCGCAGAGCCCCGCAACCCAGGAACCGTGTGCTCCGCATTTTGGCAGGGGCATCGGGTATTTGCGCGGTTACAGCCGCGATAGCCTTCGCTTGTATACTTGCACAGCTATAGCCTAGCACGAAAACTATCTACCTATCGGATGGCATCAATGAATGGCGGGGTAGCGCGGGTGGCGCTGACAAGTGCTGTGATATTGCTCGGCCGGAATCGCCGGGGTGCTGACACTGAGCAACGAATTCCCTGAAACACTCGATTTAGTCGAGGAACAGACGGCCACCGCCGCAAGAAAGCCGGTAATGCTAAAGGATTTCCTCCTGCAATTAGAGACGCAACTCAAGCAGCACGGGGCGATCCGGTCGCCAAGGAATATATGCGCACGGCATGATCGGCAGGCAGGTGGAAAAATTATCTGGCGAACATGCGTCCTTTTCTGGTCCTGCTCGGTGCGGCGATCGGCAGCCTGACCATGATCCTCACAGCCTTGCCGACACGCGTGACAGCGTTAGAGCGATAGAGCGATAGACGGATTGGATGAGTTCCTGCCGCCCTGCCCCGCCCTTCCGTTTCGATGCGTGTTGGAAGCGCCTGGATACGTCCCCGGCTGAATGCGGCAAAACCCCGCTAGTACGCCGCCGCCCATTAAACCCACACCACTTGCCGATGCGTTCGGCAATGTCCCGGCCGAAGCCGCGATGGGCCAGGACGCCCCCTCGCGGCGCATTACCGCTGAAGCTGAACATCGACGCCGGCGGCATACAATTCCGCCGCGTGATCGGCCGTCTGCTCACCCAACAGGCATAACCGCGTTTCAAACACAGCCCCAAAAATGCAGCGCGCATGTCGAGGTTATTTTGTAAAAGCGGGCCTCAAAGCCAACACAAATTTTGGGCAATGCGTCGCGATCAAACGATCCAGAAATTGATGTTGGCGATGATAGAGCAGACCTAAAGCAATAATGGCAATACCGATGAGAGACAGCGCGAATGGGAATAACATCGAGTCCGCGAAGGTGTCATAAGCGAGATTGCCCAAATATAGAGAGATTCCTAAAGCGCCAAATACCGCATAAACCCGCCGCATGAAGAAGATGGATAGCAGAACAAATCCGACATTCAGAGCACAATACAAAGCTTGCAGGAGCGCGTTATCGCTGTCGCTGGATGTAAGGGTGCCCCACAAAATCATCAGTCCGAACAGATGCAGCCAAAAGCCGAAATCACCGTTCTTGTAGGTTTTTCGGTCCACAACCCATGCCAGCACCAGAATACCAACGCCAAAGGCAATGGAAACGCTCTGGTCAATCGTCCACGCATTCTCATCGGAAAAAGCCTGATTGCCAGTAAGCCAGGCACCGAAATCCATGGACAGAAACCAGAAGGCGCATGCCCCAACAGCAACGATGAAGGGGAAAGGATAGAAATAGATAACCAATACAGATGCGATCAGGGTCGCAATATCCATATAGATCCAGCTATTTTCCGACCAGGCATAGAAATCCGTATAGGTACCAGGATCGGAGGAAGAGCCCCAGACGGCGAACTGCGACTGAATGCCATAAACCGCCAAAGGTGCCATTGTAATCGCGACGGTGAGAAGGAGCCCGCCTGGTGTCCTTAAATGCCGCCGGCGCCAAAGGTAATCACCCGCCGCCGTAAAGAACATCGCATATATAAGTGCCGTGGCGCTGAGCGCGGTGCCACCCATAGAGCTAAATGCGAGCGTCGAAAAAAGCCCCATGGAACCGATAATGATCAGCGCACCCGCATACCACAGCACATGGGAGAGATCGAAGCGCGGGGCCTGGCCGGCCCTCTGGCGGGCTTCCAGAAATCCTATGAGTTCAGCGAGCTGGGATGCATCCAGTAAGCCAGCCGTCATCGCCGCTTCCAGGTCCGCTTTAGTGCAATTCAAAGCCATATTCTTCTCTACGTTTCTAAGGTTTGGTTTCTAAGTTTTGGTAGGCATCGAGATCGTTCCGTCACGCTTCCGGCGAGGATGATGGCAGACCAAACGCAGTCGCGTTAAATTGCTATACTGAAAACTGAAAATGCTCAATGCACCCATCAGGATTGACATCCATCTGGCCATCGCCAAATGCTACAAATGTCCGGCATCCATCACGCTCTCTCGCAACTCTGGCAGCGTCTGCGCCATGCGGTGCCGGCAGAGATCCAGGAGAGTGAGGAGAACATCTCCAGGCTCGGCGAGGCCGATACGATGGACTGGAGGACCTCCTGCCGCCCTGCCCCGCCCTTCCGTCTCGATGCATGTTTCGAGGCGCCTGGATACGTCCCCGGCTGGATGCTGCAAAACCCCGCTGGTACGGCGCCACTTGTTGCACCCACGCCACTTGCCGATGCATTCGGCAATGTTCTGGCCAAAGCCACCATGGGCCAGGAAGCCCTCCTCGCAGCACATTACCGCCGCATCCTGGCCGCCGCCCCGGACTGGCGCCAATGGCGTAATGCGCATCGCGGCTGTTTCGATGTCGATCTCGTCATCAACATCGAAGGCGAGCATTTGTTGCGGCTTGAGATGTTCAACGGCGCGGCCGCCGCGGCGGATGAATTACTGACCCAGCTGGCCGATGCGCAAGCGCCGCCGAACATCCTCTACGATAATCTCGACCAAGGCTGGGCGCTGCGCATGGAGAGCACGCCGGAAGCGGTGCTCACATTGGAATGGAATTGGGAGATTCCGGCGGCAGCGGACAGTCCCCGGGCACTCCGCTTCCCCCGCAAGGCATTGGCGGCCCAGGCAGGCGAAGCATTGTTACGACTACGGCATGTCCGTGCCACACTCATACAGGAGCTTGGCACCGACCTATGGAACCAGCCACCGCCGGAGCCAAGGCGCCGGCGGTGGGCCATTTGGACCTAACCGAGATTATTTCTCATGCCGAGCGCCGAAAGGGTCACGGTGCGCACCTCATCGCAACGCATGATCCACTCCTGCACCTGCCTGCGGATATTCTCATTCTGTTGCAGGGCCATGGTGACTTCCTGCAGCGATGTCGTGAAAAGATTGTCGCGCCGGACGACCAACGCGCCGACCTCGGCATGATCGGTCATATCGGCTAAAATCGCCATCGTCGCCAGTTCTATCTGCAATACGTCCTGAATATTTTTCAACTCTTCATGGGTCTGCCCGATCAACGCCATCCTATGCTGCAAGGCCGAGGCAATCGCCATCAGCTGATCCCGCGCGATATTGGCGTCGAAGGGAACCAGGCCAGCCAGCATGCCGCGCAAGGAGGATTTACGCCTTACCGTATCCGCGCGCTCGATGATGGCTTTGATATGCGCATCGGCATTGATCTCGTGGAGCGCCGCCGAGGCTTGGATATTCTGGTCGATAAGGGCGGCGGCACGCTGCAAATTCCCGAGGCCGTAATTGGAGAGCGTCTCGAAACTGACAGGCAGCACCGCACAGAGATTGTTGCGGATACGGAAACCAGAGGATTTCATCAACGCCGGGAATTTTTCCTCCCCGCGCCGCATAGCCTGCGCGACGCTGGGGTGTTCCTCCTCCGCAATCGCCAATGACACTTTGATCGAGGGCATCGCCTCTTCGGGCAGATCAAGCGTGGCCACATGGATCACGGGCGGCGCAAGCGCCGGCTGAGCGAGCTTCTTGCCCGTGGGCAGAGGGTCATCCGGCAACATCAGAGGTGCCACAACCGGATATTCCGGTTCGTTCGCGTCCAAATTCAGCGCACGGACGAGCGGCGTTTTCGCGTCTCCCGCTGTGGGCTGGAGGGCGTCACCGGCAGGCTCCTCATCATCGAACAAGGGTTTCGTCTCGGCCATCGCAGTATTCTAACGGAAACAGCCGCTCGCGCCAATGCTTGAGAACGCCCGCCACTCAACCAAGGTGAGCGTTCACTCCTCTTCCCCCACTTCTAACCCATAGGCCGTTACGAACGAGGCCCAGCCCTTCTGATATCCCTTGCCGACCGCCTCGAAATGCCAGTCGCGGTCCTTGCGCACGAAAGATCCCATCTGCACCGCCGTGCAATTACCGTCATCCTCGGTGAGCTTGAAATTGGCGATGGCCTGGCTTGTCTCGGCATCGGAAATCGTCACGCGGGCATGGTTGACATGGCCGAAATCCTGCCGGCGCGTCGAGGCCTCATAAATCTCGGCGATGGTGGACACCTCGTCGATGCCAGGATTGGCCGTGGTCAATTTGTCCAGATCGAGCATCATAATATCGGTGCCGCCGCGATAATTATCCGGGTTATGTGTCACCGAGCCGGTCGGGTCCGCGCGCTGGCCGTAGAAGACGAAATTCTCATCACGCATGCACTGCGGCTTGCCATCGACATGATTGAGCAGAAACCCGCCAACATTCAGCTCGAACTGATCGGTCCGGTTCGTCGCGGCGGCATTCACATCCCAGTCCAGCTCGATCTTGAACTTCGCGACATGGCCGAAATTCTTCGAGAGATTGACGCCTTCGCCCTTTTTCAAATTAATCAAAACACCGCTCCAAACTATCGTTGAACTTATTCATTGCCATATCACTAATCACTGCGACTGTTAGTTCAGGGTTTTATAGGTCTGCAGCCACCTGATCAGTTTCGGACTGACGATCTTGTTGTAAAGATCCTCGTCGCTGATACGGATATCGCTCAGGTTAACAAATTCACAGTCGGACTCTGAGCTTTCCATCTCTCTCAGGAACGGAAAGCCACCACCATGGCCGATGCCGACGAGACAGAAGAACACCGGGTAGCCAGCCGCACGCTCGAACGCCCGCCGTGCCGGCTCGTGATCTTCCATGTTATTGGCACCATCGGTGAACATGAAACAAAGTGCGGGCAGATGATCGATTTTTTCCTTCTTCTTGTGAAACATGCCCAGAAGGCTGTGATGTTTACCAAAATAATGATCCTGCATCTGGTGGATGACGCCAGCATAACAGGTTGTTCCCCATTTTCTGATCTTGTCTTCGTTAAGGACTTGATCGTGAATATATGTCTCAAAATTTTTCGGTGTTGCAGGCACGGGAAGTTGGGCGTGCTTGTCGTCGAACACGAAATTATCGAGCTGATGCGAAGGGTCGAAGGCCATGGCGATGCCAAGCACATGATTCATGGCTTCCTGCATCTCGCCATCGTAATACATGCTCCGCGCCGAACCGGAAATGTCCCACGCCGCACCTACACGCAGCACAGGCGGGTTACCGATCCCCTGCTTTTTCAGAATAATACCGGCCTTTTCAACCTTTTTGTGCAGATCAATCGCCATGGAAAATCTCCAAACTTTATAAATTATTATCGTGCAACCGAGGCGATCATGCGCTTCTCGATTTCGGTCCTCTTGGTCGCATTTTCGATGCGCTGCTGGCGCCCCTGCTCTTCTATCTCGCGGACCTTGGTCTGTGCATTTTCAAGCAACGTCTCGCACTCCTCGATCGTGTTGAGATTGACCGCGGCAGTCTGCTGCATAGTCGCGATCTTCACGGCATTATCCGCCGTCTGCGCGGCACCCAGGCGCAATGCCTCGTCAAGCGTATCATGCAGCATTTTATCGGTGGCGGCTGCCGTCGCCTGCTCCATCGCGATCAGTTGTTTTTCCAGCAAACCCTTCAAGGCAGGAATCACCAGGGTCTGTGCCCTGGTGAATTCATCGAGTATGGCCTGGGCATTGTCGGTGGTCATCTGCAACTCGATGTCGCGCTGCTTGCACAAAGTCATGCCGGTTGAAAAATCATCAGCATCAACCTGGAGTCTTCGTGACTTGCTCTGCAATGTTGTAACATTCGATGTCGCAAAATTATCGGCCGCGCCGGGTGGTGCAGCCAGAGCGGCCTGTACCGCTGCCAGCCAGTCATTCGCCTTCGCCACGGCGTCCTTATAAATCTCGTGAACCTTGTAATTCTCCTGCCGCAGCGTGGCCAGGTCACTGATACGCTCGCGAGATGTGGCCGACATTCTATCCAGTTCGGCGGTGATCTGATCCACCTGCTGCTTAACCGATTGCATATGCGCCAGCAACCGGTCGCGCTCCGAGCGAAAAGCGCTCAGCGCCCGGTCCACCAGCCCATGCTTAACCTGCTTGGGATTATACCCCTTGGCCACGCCCACAAGCTGCGCCAGCTTGGCGCTCATATCGCCAAGATCGGCCGCCTTGTGGCTCTCCAGCAGCTTGTCGCCTATTTGCGATGAGAAGCTGCGGGCTTCGCTGGCGAGGTTGGTGATCTCCTCATCAGTCGGAAGCTTTGCGCTGAGTTGCTGAGATGGTGCCGCATTATCTGAGGCAGCTGCGGATGAATTGGGCGGATCGGAAGGATCATCCCCGAACAACGGCGAAACGGTGATTGACACGCGCAGCTCCAATAAATTTATCGAGTCTAATTGTTGCAACTCACAACAAAAATCGGATTTGTAAACTTACCTTCGTGATAACTGTCTCGAACGACGAGATTTTGATACGCCAGGTTCAAAATTGCAAGGGATCAAAAATGTAAGATTGATTGAATTTTATTAATATGTACACTTAGTTATATTACGTGGCGAGGCACATCAATCTCGTCCCTTTCCAGCACGTAAAATGACCTGTGCTTACCATTATAGCCAAATTGCGCACCGCAGCCAGTGCATACGGCATGAAGCCGGCGCTCGACGAGACGAACCCTGGAAGGCCAAGATTTACTCTTTATCACCGCCACATATGCCGCATACATCTCATCAGCTTTTTCCACAGCAGCAATACCGAGTATCAGGCCACAGCGGATGCACCGCGTGCTGGCGGCAGCACTCTTGCGATGTCTCTCGTCAAGTGCAGCCAACAAGGTAATTAATGGAATTATCACAGGCAATGCCACCATGAAAATGATAGCGAGCAAAGCGACGAGGGGGGCTGCAAGTAACGCAGGCATCGCAAAATCCCGTATGTTCGCCCGTTTTATAAGCCATCCGACGCGGCAAAACATGAACAAAAATCAATAATTTCCACGGTCGATCGTTAGCACAGGCACAGTGGCCGATTGAGCATGGAGAACGAAACGCTCCGAGACTATCTTCCCCTGGACAATCCAGGAGAACATGCTGCACTCAGATCACCACCTACGGCAGGCAAGCAACCCCAATTCGTCATAGCGCTCTCCGTAGCACAGAAAGAATGGAGTTAGTCCATTGAGTTGGAAGGGTCTCTTTTCCAAAAAAACCGAGCGGGTCCACGTGCCCCCGCCACGAACCATACGTGGCCATTTCCAAATCGCCACGGCGGCTTTGCCCAACCCAGAATATAGCCGTACCTCCGGCTGGTGGGCTGGAGTGTTAACAGGCGTTGGCATAACACCGGCCGCGGTCATCCATGAAGAATCGGCACTGATCGAAAAATGGCCGGAAGAAGGGCAAGTGGTCCCTGTGGTCATTACCCTCTCGTCTCCGATCAAATTTAAGATCGTTTGGGACAATGTTCCAACCCGCCGGGAGAAGGGGCTCCAGTGTGCGCAAAATCTATTGAACACAATGAAGTTTTCATGACAAAGCCATGCGATGAGGAACTTTTATCCCACGCGCGGGCAGGAGCAATTTATCGCTTCCGCAGTGTTCACCCCTGGCGGTGTTCAATGAAATCAGAGAGGGCGCCGGTGATGGGATGCATGAACTGCCCAACCATGCCGCCGGGCACTGGTTTAACCGTACCGTATTTAACAGGCCAGCGTCCGGCTGGCATATGCCAGGTACCGAATATCAAATCGAACAGCGGCGTATGCGCCGTATAATTCTTGTCGATCGCCTCGGCATCCGAAGCATGATGCCAATGGTGGAACTGCGTCGTCACGATCACATAACGCAACCAGCCCACATTCATTTTTATGTTGGAGTGGATCAGCACGGACTGCACGCTGATGAAAATCAGATAGGCAAAGATCGTATCCTGCGGGAAGCCAAGCAGGAAAATCGGAATCAATACGACTGAACGCGTCACGAGCGGTTCGATGAAATGCAGCCTGGAGCCCGAGAGCCAGTCCATGGTTTCGGGCGAATGATGGATTGCATGGATACGCCATAGAGCAGGCACTTCATGATAAGCCCTGTGCGAGGCGTATTCCACCGCGTCGGCCGCGAGTATAACGAGGACAAAGCGCAATATGGCCGGCAAAGCAACCACATGCGCCTGCAGCCAAGGGTTCACGGCCCAGCCAAAATAATCATGAGCAAAATGGGTTGAAACGACGAGAAACACGCCGATGGCCAGATGGTTGACGCCAAAATAGCCGAGGTCGAGCTTCCAGCCGGCCCGCAACGGCGGTTGCTCCGGCCGCACCTGCGGGAACACCCATTCGAGGAAAACAAAAGCCACCCCGGTGAAGAACAAATCCAGTACTAGCCAATCGAGTCCAAAATAAAATCGGGGCTGTTTGAAATCCGCATAGGGAACATATGGTCCACCCAATAACATCGCGAGAAACAACGCGCTGAGCCCTATGGCGGCGCGCAGCCTCGGGCCGCCAAGCACGATCGAGAGAACCCCCACCCCCGCGCCGATGACCATGGCAACCGCTAAAATGAGCCGCAGTAGCTCCATATCGTAATGAGCACGCAGCTCCGGCGTGGTGAGGAAGGCCGGAAAGCGCAGGCACAGCACCGCGGCAACGCTCAGCAGGCCGATGGCGGCACAGAGAAAACTACCCGTCCGGCCATCGCCGATCCTTGGTCTTGCGTTGCGTTCAGCATCAGACATCAGCCACTCCTCATTCCGTCGTTCAATCTGCTTTCCCGGTCTCCAGGAATCTGACACAGGCCGCGATCGTATCCGGCTTTGTGGGCAGGCTCCTGTGCAGGGCGCGTGTCAGTTGAAACCCGGCCTCGTAGCCGGGCAACCTCGTCTCCGCAACCGCGATCAGACCATCGTTATCACCGCGCAAAAGCGGGTTGTAGCCTTGGCCGCCGGTGCCACCCGCGATCACCAGAATACCCTTGCAGTCCGGCACGGCCACCGCGGCGGCACCGGCAGGCGTGACCGCGGCACCACACGGGCCAGTGACTTTTCCATATCCGGGCGCATTCTGAAAGCGCCCGGCAATCGCGGACCCCTGGGCGGGCGAACCGATCAACACCAGCCGGCCGGGGTGCCAACCCTGCGTTGCGGCGGATGCCATGGCCGTGCGCGCGACCAGACCGCCCAGGCTGTGCCCGACAAAGGCGATCTCGCCGGCGCCATCCTGTGCCAGGGCCCGTGCTGCAAGGCTCGCCGCTTCCCCGTGTGCCGCCAGCGGCAGACGCATGCTGGGGTAGCCGACGTTGGCGACCACCCAGCCCTGCGTCTCAAGCGCCGCCTTCAACCGCAGCATGATACCCGGGTGATGCCACAGACCGTGCAAGAGCACCGCGGCACGCTTCGCCCCCATGGACGGTGCCGATCTTTCCGCCTGCGCTACACAGTCTTCGAGCGTCCCGGCGGCCATACATACTCCTGAGGGATTGAGCAGCCGGGCCGGGCCCGAAGTACAATGGCGCTGCACACGCCAGCCCGCGCGCAACCACACATCGCTCCATGGGCCAAACGCCTGGGAAATGCGCCGGCGCGGCACCTACAGCATCCCTGCGGGAAGGGCGGGCAGGCCCTGCGCCAAAGCACGCACCACCAAAGCGATCTGCCCGCGCAGGGTGTGCATATCCGTCGGCGCGATCCGCCGGTCGAGCCCGAGGGCCACCATGCCGTGCACCGCGGCGAAAATACTGCGCCCCAGCAAGCCGCGCGCCGCCTGGCCAAGGCCCGGGCATAAAACCGCCAGCGGGCCCTCGATATGCGAGAACGCGGCGCTTTGGAGTTCAAGAAACCAGCCGGGAGCGGTGGCCTCGGCCGGCAGGCGGTGGCTGAACAAGGCATCCCAGCGCAGCCTGTTACCCGCCGCATAGGAAACATACGCATCCGCCAGACACAAGAATTTCTGCACCGGATCGGCCTCGTAAATCGCCCCCATGCTTTGGTCGATGGCCCGCAGCGTGTTGGCATTCACCTCCAGGATCAACCCGTCCATATCCGTGAATACATTATAGATGGCGCCCAGCGAGCAGCCGGCGGTTTTGGCCAGGTCGCGCGCCCGCAGTTCACCCAGACCCTGCCTCTCGATCACGCCCTCAGCCACGGCGATCAGTTCCTGCCGCACCCCCTGGTGCCGCAGGGCCGTTGCCGGCCGCGCCGCATCTCCGGTGAAATATTTGAACGACGTTCATTTTTTTCTTGAACCATGTTCACAAACCTGCTTAAACGTGAACGTCGTTCATACAGGGAGTCTGAACAATGTTCAAGCAGATAGTGACCCTCCTCCGCGGCCAGGCCCATGCGGCCGGCGCCGGTATCGCGCAACGCAACGCGCTGGTGCTTCTCGACCAGCAGATCCGCGATGCCGGCGCCGCCATTCGCGGGGCACAGATCGCTCTCGCCACCGCCATGGCAGAGGATCAGCAGGAGGTGCTGCGGCTCACCGCCATCACAAACCGGTTGGCGGGGCTGGAAGAGCGGGCCCGTGCGGCACTTGCGGCAAAGCGCGAAGACCTGGCCCTGCTGGCCGCCGAGACGATCGCGGGGCTGGAAATGGACCGGGAAGCGAGTTGCCAGGCACAACGCCTCATCGCCACGGAAATCGCACGATTGCGCCGGATTGTGCAGGATGCCGAACGGCGATTTGCCGAGCTGCAGCGCGGCCGGCGGCTCGCGCGCATCGGCGATGCGGCCGCCCGCTCCAACCTCATTGGGCTCGATACGAATGTGCTGCGCGAGGCGGAGACGACACTCGCGGCCTTGCGCACCCGCCAGACCGCCCAGAGCCTGGCGCAGGAAACGCTGCAAGAGCTCACTGCAACACCGGGGCTGGTTGAGGAGCGCCTGTCCCAGGCAGGCTTCGGCCTGCCAACCCGCCCTACCGCCGCCAGCGTGCTGGCGCGGCTCAAGCCCCTTGCCATCAGCCAATCCTAACCGCAACGTAAACCTCAGGAGATCGAAATGAACATCCCCGACAACAGCTACCCGGCCGTGCCGACAACCCAAAGCTCGGGCTGGGTCGCCTTCACTTATATCGCCTTCGTCACATCTTTGGTCACAGTGGCCGCCGGCATCATCTTCCTGCCCATCCAGATTTGGATGCGCGGCTATCTCGGCATCGGCGTGCTGATGGTCGTGCAATCCTGCATCACTTTGGCCAAAACCCAGCGCGACGCCGCGGAAAATGCTCGGATGGTCAATAGAGTCGAGACCGCGCGGACCGAAAAAATTCTGATGGGCTCCTAACCCCACAATCAACCGCTGGGAATCGTTTCATGTCCTTGTTCCGCACACAACGCTTTTTGCCGCTGTTCCTGACCCAGTTTCTGGGTGCGTTGAACGATAATCTGCTCAAGAACGCGATGATCATGCTGGTGACCTACCGCATTGCCACCGCGACCGGCGAGAACGCGCAGGTTATGGTCACGCTTGCCGCCGGGCTGTTCATCCTGCCGTTCTTCCTGTTCTCAGCCACGGCCGGCCAGTTGGCAGATAAATTCGACAAGGCCAAACTCACGCGCATCATCAAGATCGCCGAAATCGCTATCATGGGCGTGGCATCTATCGGCTTCTTTGCGCAAAGCACCACGCTGCTGCTGGTGGCGTTGTTCTGCATGGGCATGCATTCCACTTTCTTCGGACCTATCAAATATGCATTGCTGCCGCAGCAATTGCATGAGGACGAGCTGCTGCCCGGCAATGCCTATATCGAGGCAGGCACGTTTCTCGCCATCCTGCTCGGCACTCTGCTGGGCGGTATTCTGATCCTGCAGACACATGGCATTCCTCTGGTCTGCGCCACATTGGCGGCGGCCGCCGTCACCGGCTATTTTACCAGCCGGCGCATTCCCCCCGCCGCCCCTGCCGATCCAGCCTTACGCATCAACTTCAATATTTGGCGGGAAACCGGCCAGATCATCGCCTATAGCCGGACCGATAGGCAGATTTTTCTGTGCATCCTTGGCATCTCCTGGTTCTGGCTGGTCGGCGCCACGCTGCTCGCCGAATTCGCGCCCTTCGTGAGGGACGTGCTGCATGCCAATGCCACGGTGGTGACCCTACTGCTGACGATTTTCTCGATCGGCATCGGCATCGGCTCGTTTCTCTGCAACAAGCTGCTGCGCGGGCATATCCAGGCCACCTATGTACCGCTGGCAGCCCTCGCCATCAGCCTCTTCGGCATAGATTTGTATTTTGCCAGCCGCCATTTCCACACGCCGGCAAGCGGATTGTTTTCCCTCTGGCAATTCGCCCGCACAACCGGAGGTTTGCGCATCATCCTCGACCTGCTGTGCATGGCGATCAGCGGCGGAATTTTTATTGTTCCGCTTTACGCTATCATGCAGCATCGCTCCGCGCCGGAGCATCGCTCGAGAATTATCGCCGCGAATAACGTCATCAACTCACTTTTCATGGTCGCTTCCGCTTTGCTCACTCTGGGATTGTTTTCGCTCTCTTTCACCATTCCGGAAGTATTCTTAATCATCGCTTTGGCCAATCTCGGCGTCGCCGCCTATATATGCAGGCTTCTGCCCGACGCGCTCATCCGCTCGATCCTGCGCGCCGTCCTCGCCTTTTTCTTCCGCGTCGAAATCAAAGGCATGGAGCATTATGCGGAGGCCGGCGAGCGCGTGCTGATCATCGCCAACCATACCTCGTTTCTCGATGCGGTACTGATCGCCGCCTTCATGCCCGAAAAACTGCATTTTGCGGTCAACACCTACATTGCCAAAAAATGGTGGATGAAGCCGGCGCTGATGCTCGTGGATGCTTTCCCGGTCGATCCGGTCAATCCGCTGGCCACCAAATCACTGATCGATCTGATCAAAAAAGACAGGAAATGCATGGTCTTTCCGGAAGGCCGCCTCACCATCACCGGCGCACTGATGAAAATATACGAAGGCCCAGGCATGATCGCCGATAAATCCGCGGCACGGCTTCTGCCCATCCGTATCGATGGCGCGCAATACAGCAAATTCTCCCGCCTGAAGGGCAAGGTGCGGCTGCGCTGGTTTCCCAAAATAACACTCACCATACTGCCGCCGCACAAGTTTAACATTCCCGATGAGATCAAAGGCCGTGCCCGCCGCCAGCTCGCCAGCGCCC
Organism: Acidocella sp.; assembly: GCA_026224875.1. Classification (GTDB taxonomy): domain Bacteria; phylum Pseudomonadota; class Alphaproteobacteria; order Acetobacterales; family Acetobacteraceae; genus Acidocella. The sequence continues at coordinate 2,547 of JAMFRU010000042.1, read as the reverse complement.
AGCTTTACGACGTGATGTCCGAGATGATGTTCGACAGCACGGATACGAATAAAACCTTGTTCGCCGCTTTACTTACGGCGAGCGAGATTCATGGCCGGCGCCATCTCATCGCCGAGGATATCGAACGCAAACCTCTCAGCTACGGCCAGTTCATTCTGCGCGCCTTCACTTTGGGCAGCGTGCTCGATCGCAAATTTGCAGATCAGCCGGCACTCGGCATCATGCTGCCCAACACCACCATCACCAGTGTTTCGTTCTTTGCTTTGCAGGCTTACGGCAAAACTCCGGCGATGATCAATTTTTCGGCCGGCGGCGCACAAATCGTGCTGGCCTGCGGCCTTGCAAAGTTGAGAACCATCCTCACCTCAAAACGCTTCATTAAAACCGCCAAGCTCGACGCCACAATCACGGATCTCACCGCCGCCGGCATCCACATCGCCTATCTTGAAGACATCGCAGCGCATATCGGCATCGGCCCTAAAATCTTCGGCCTGCTGGCATCATGTTTTCCGCGCCTGACTTATCACTTCACAGCCAAAGCCGCTGCCCCCAACTCCCCCGCCGTCATCCTCTACACCTCAGGCTCCGAGGGCACGCCGAAAGGCGTCGTCCTGAGCCATAAAAACATCCTGGCCAATTGCAGCCAGCTTGCCAGCCGGGTGGATTTCGGGCCGCAGGACAAGGTTCTCAACATCCTGCCGATGTTTCATTCCTTCGGACTCACCGGCGGCACGCTGCTGCCGATACTCTCGGGCATAAAAACCTTCTACTACCCCTCGCCGCTGCACTACCGCATCGTACCTGAGTTGATCTATGACACCAACAGCACCATCATGTTCGGAACGGATACGTTCCTCTCAGCGTATGCGCGGTTCGCCCATCCTTATGACATGAACAGTATTCGCTATATTTTCGCCGGAGCTGAAAAACTACGCGACGAAACCCGGCGCGTCTATGCCGATAAATACGGCGTGCGCATTTTCGAAGGCTATGGTGCGACGGAAATGTCCCCCGTCATCAGCATCAACACGCCGATGCAGAACCGCCCCGGCACCGTCGGCCGCCTACTCCCCGGGCTGGAGCACAGGCTCGAAGACATCCCCGGTATCGAAGACGGCGGCCTGCTCTCCATCAAAGGTCCGAATGTCATGCTCGGCTATCTCAAGGCCGATCAGCCCGGCATCATCCAGTCACCGGAGGATAGCTGGTACGATACGGGCGATATCGTCGCCATCGACCCGCAAGGGTTTATCGCCATCAAAGGCCGCCAGAAACGCTTTGCCAAAATCGGCGGAGAAATGGTGTCCCTCACCACAGTTGAAACCGCCATTGCAAAACTCTGGAAGGACCACAAACATGCCGTGGTAAACATACCGGATGCAAAGAAAGGCGAGCAGATCATCCTGCTAACCGAGTATGCCGCCGCCACGCGCGATGAACTCGTACGATATTTTCGCGCCGAAAAAATCGCCGAGCTAGCTATCCCAAAAAAAGTCATCACCGTCGAACAGCTGCCGGTTCTCGGCACAGGTAAGGCCGATTACCAGAAAGCCAAAACCATCGCCGAAATGCAGAGCCGTGAACCAACGGCCACGTCGCCGGCCGCAGCCCAAGCCGGGTGAGTTTCTTGAATAACCCCAGGCGTGAAAGCCCAAGCTGGCGCACGGCCTCGGATTGGTGCCGCCGCAGGAAGCCAGCGTGACGCTGATCATCCGCGCCTCCAGCGCCGCCACAGCGTCATGTAGGGAGCCTCTCTCCGGCAGCCCCGGCGGGTTCTCCGCTACGGCATCTCCGAGCAACGCTTTGCTCCTGGCCATGAACTCTCTGAACTGGAGATCAAGGAGTCCGTGAGCCAGAAGCTCTTTCTAGCTGGCAATGACTGACCGCGTGCCAGGTGCGCTACGACTGCTTCGATATTGTTGGGCGCACTAGCGCCCAAATCAGCCCACGGGCCATCGCCGAAGTGCCGAAACCACTCCAGTCCGGCCAAACTCCGGCAGCGAGAAGCCCTTCAACGATATTTGTGACGGCGTTGATTAGCCATGGCTGTGTCCGTCGTCAAATGATTGAGACAGTTTTGTTTTAATATGTTGGGAGGCCGACCATGGTATTCCCCTGCTGTACTCAGGGTAGTTTTCGCTAAGGCAGTGAATTCGCAAGCCGTGCGGGAAGATACCCGGATCGCTACGGCTTCGCGCGTGAATTCGTCAACGACGTTCAACATCCGGAACTTCCGCCCATCATGGGTTCGGTCCTCGACAAAATCGTAGGCCCAGACATGATTTGGTCGCTCAGGACGCAGGCGGATGCATGAACTCTCATGCAGCTGTCAACGGCGGCGGAAAAATGTGCCAGATGGCGGCGCAATAGTGTACCAGTCGGGTTGATTAAAAAGGGCATGGCCGCCCCTGTTGATCGATCCGCGGTGTGAGCCGCACACCGCGACCCGCCGTGCGGCTCACACCCCCGATGGAAACACAAGGGCGGCCCTGCCCATTTTAAATAAACCCACAGGTTCACAATTGCGACCCCAAAAGGCACAATTTT
>JAMFRU010000041.1 GCA_026224875.1 Acidocella sp. | reverse complement strand
GCTTCGAACACCTGCATTCTAGAGATTCTTTGCCCTACCATGGCCGCCTTATGCGGGGCGCTGCGCTACGCAAGGGCTCCGCGCCCCGCATTCCGAAGTCCGTAGCCTCGTTCGAAATGTGCTACGGTCCAGAATACATCAGTGGAAACTGCGGGCCTGGGCTGAGCAGCGACATATTAGCATCCGCCACATCCAACCCGGCAAGCCGCAGCAGAATGCCTATGTTGAACGCTACAACCGAACGGTCCGGCATGAGTGGCTTGACTAGCAAATCATCGAAACCATCGAGGAGGCACAGGACTACGCCACGCAATGGCTCTGGACGTATAATAACGAACGCCCCAATATGGGTATAGGCGGGATCACACCCGCACAGAAATTGAAACTCGCCGCGCAAATTCTAGCGTAAAACCCCGTCAAAAACGGGGGGATTACCGAATAACCGGCGGATATTCGATGAAACCGTGTAAGTCTTGTGAAGGTTTTGCCGCCTCAAATGCGATTGATTTTGGGTAAAGTTTTTAATGATGAGCTGGGTCCCGTCAGGCTAAAAATCTGATGGCTCACATGCCGACAGAAATTTAAATAAATTTCTTTTGTATATCAATACTTTAGTCTGGTTGCGGGGGCCCGCAACCACCGAGAGTTAACTACACTGAGCATTTTCTGCTGACAGGCATCAAACGATCACTACTGGCACAATTTGTGCCGCTTCGCACAGATACTGTCACATGCGGCACGTCACGGCTGTTCTCAATTAAATCACGGGAATCTGCGAGCCGGCGCGTTCGCTCCAGATGGGTTTCGACGGGTAAACCAAGCAACGTCCTTTGGTGACATGGTAGCGGTGGCGGCAATCTTTGTCGATGATCCTCCGCAGCATAGCATAGGTCCTGTGATATTGGACCAGTTTTGCTCTCTGGGCAGATGTAGCGGTCATGCACGCCATTCCAGATGAAGTCGTCGCGCGACCAGACGCCATCTCTGTGTTGCGAATTTCTGAATACAGGGTTGTGAAGCTCGATCTGCTTTTCCTTTATTTTCCAAGCAATTTTTGCAGTAGCCCCATGCTATCCCCGTGAGCGCGCCGGCCCATTGAGCCGTCTAACAAGCGATTTGTTCCGTGCCCGCAGGTGAGCTAGTGACGTTATTTGTGCGCGTTTATCCATATACCTATATCTAAGGTGCGGTAGAATACGCCTATAACGACGGTATGTTGGCCTACAAAAGGACACCCTGAAAATGAATACAGCGATTAACCCTAAGGATTGGCTTCCCGGGCAGACGGCAAACGGCACGCGGCATTTGAACTGGGGCGTCAAGGCCGGCAATCATGTCTATGTCGCCGGCATGCTCGCAATAGATCCTTATGACGGCAGCATCGTCGGCCTCGGCGATATCGAACTGCAAACGCGCCGCGTACTGGACAGCATCAAAGAGGTAATCGAGACGGCCGGCGGTACGATGGCAGATGTCACCTTTAATCAAATTTTCCTGCGCGACATGGAAGATTATCACAAAATGAACGCCGTCTATGTTGAGTATTTCGCCGCATTTCTGCCTGCCCGCTTCTGCTTAAAAGGCGAAATGGTGAAGCCGGAATTCCTCATCGAAATCGCCACGACAGCGGTGATTTCCGGCTGATAAGCTCTGCTTCACGGTAGTTTCAGGCCGCGGCCTGAAACGCAACCAACCGTGCCGGGCGGTGCCGCGGTTGCCGTGTATCGGTGCATGTCCCGGAATAGCGATATTCCGATGGCGAGACGGCGTAAGCTTCCCTGAACACGCGGCTGAAATAGGCGGCGTCGGCGAAGCCCCAGCGCAGGCTTATTTCCGTGATGGATTGGTGCGCATAGCGCGTATCCGTCAAATCCTGGCAGGCACGCTCCAGCCGCCGGCGGCGGATGTATTGGTTTGGTGTCTCGCCGGCCTTGGCGAATAATGCTTGCAGGTAACGCAGCGAAATCCCGGTGAATTTCGCAATCAGCCGTGGCGAAAGCCCCGGCGTGCCGAGATGTAGCTCAATCACCTGCATGGCGCGCAGCGCAATCGCGTTCCTGCCCATAGAACCGTGCAGTATTTTTTCGTCCGCCGCCTGCGCGCTGGCTTCAGTTGCCAGAAATTCGACCAACGCCATCTCCAAGGGCCGCATGGCGTCCATCGTCAGGTCCACTAAATTTTCCATCGCCGCGCGCAGCAACCCACTCAGCAACACCATCCCGCTTGTTTCAGCATTCAACACGCTGGGCTTGGCAACCGTAGGCAGGCTCGCGAGCCGCGCAGCGCTGCCGGAAGGACCAAACACTGCACCCTGGACCTGTAATCCCTGCGCGCAGGAGACCGCCAAATCGCTTGTCAGCCGGCCATATATTACATCGCCCGCGTTCAACGCCAACGTGCCGTCCCGCGTGCGCAGCAGGCCGGCGCCCTCCGCCACGCGGCCCAGAAAAAAACCGGGCATGCCCGCCCAGCGCGCCCGTGCACCCGCCAGCCGCAAGTCGAACAGGCTGAAGCACCAGGGTGTTGACGCACCCATCAACCGCGCCTGACCATATTCCAGCCGCACATCCGGCAACAGATTTTTTCCGGCACAAGCATCTGAAATTTCAAAATACCGTACGCCGTCAGCGGCAGGAACCATCCGCCTCATTTGCGCCCGCGCACAAACGGCTGGCCAATCTCGCTGGGCCCGGCATTGCCCTGGCCCATCAGCACCCAGGCCACCAGCGCCAGCACAAAGGGCGACATCAGCAACAGCGATGGCGAAATATCCAGCCCAATCTCCTGCCCCTGATATTGCAGCGCATCGGCAAAGCCAAACAGTACCGAGGCCAGCAAAATCCACAACGGATTCCAACGGCTGAAAATCACCACCGCCACCGCGAGATAGCCGCGCCCGCCGATGGCGTCATCGACGAACACACCGCCGGAGGCCACCAGCGTGAGATAGCTCCCCGCCACGCCAGCGCACAGTCCGGTAAAGGCCATCGCACCAAACCGCACCAAGGTGACGGAAATACCCGCGGCATCGGCCGCCTCCGCCCCTTCGCCCACGGCGCGGATGATCAGCCCCAACCGCGTGAAGCGCAGCATCAGCCACAGCAGCACCGCCACCACCACCGCGGCATAAAGCACCGGGCTCTGCATGAAAAAAGCGCGCCCCACGATGGGTAAATGATCGAGCCCCGGGATGCGCAGCATCGAGATCGCGCGCAAATCAGGCGCATTATAGCTTCCATTCAACGCCACTTGCCGTAGCAACGATGTTGCTCCCACCGCGAGAATGTTGAAGCCGATGCCGGTGACGATCTGATCCGCCCGCAACACCGCCTCGGCCACACCGAGCATAATCGCCGCCGCCAGCCCGGAGCCCGCGCCGCAGAGCAATCCAATAACCGGATCGTTACTGTGCTGCAGCCCCAGCACGGCGCCGAACGCGCCAAACAACATCAGCCCTTCCAGCCCAATGTTCAGCACGCCGGCGCGCTCCGAAACCAGCTCGCCCAGGGCCGCCAGCAAAATCGGCGCGCCCAGCCGCACCGCGGCGGCCAGCAGCAGCGAGACGGTGATGGCGTCGAACGGCATCAGATCCGCCCCTTCATGAAACGATAGCCCTGTATGACCGCCAGCAGCACAATCGGCAGCCCGCTGAGCACCAGCGCAATGGCGGCGGGGATGCTGAGCACGCTCTGCAGCGCAATGGTGCCGCTGTTAATGGCGCCGAAGTACAGGGCCACCACCACCGAACCCAGCGGCTCCAGCCCACCCAGCAGTGCTACGGCTAACCCGTCGAAACCGAAATCGGAACTAAAACCTTCGATCAGCCGGTACTGCACTCCCAACACCTCGATGGCGCCGCCCAGCCCGGCGATGGCGCCGGAAATGCCCATTGAGGAGAGGATGAGGCGCGACAGCGGCATGCCCTGCAGCCGCGCTGCCCGCGGGCTCAACCCTGCCGCGCGCAGCTTCACGCCATAGGTGGTGTGGTACAGCAGCGCCCAGAGTGCTGCCGCCAGCACCAACGCCAGCACGACACCCAGATGCAATTGCGTGCCCGCCAGCAGCAACGGCAGCCGTGCCCCAGACGCCACCTGAGCAGACATGTTGAAATTCGACCCCGCCGGCTGCAACGGCCCCTCCACCAGATATTTCACCAGATAGATGCCGATGAAATTCATCATCAGCGTGACGATGATCTCATTGGTGCCGCGCCACAATTTGAGTGCTGCCGGAATCAGCCCCCATACCGCGCCGAACACCGCACCCGAGAGCAACGAGAGCGGCAGCAACAGATGGCCCCAGGAAGGCGGCAGCATGGTGGCGGGCAACACCGCACCAATGGCGCCGAGCTGCAGCTGCCCCTCGCCGCCCAGATTGTAAAAACCGCAGCGTATGGCGATGAGGGCGGCAAGTGCCGTCATCAGCCGCGGCGTCATGAAGATCAGCGTATCGCCAATGGCCATGCGCGAACCGAACGCGCCGCTCAGCATTACCTGCGCCGCCTGGCCGGGCGAAACGCCCAGGGCCGCCAGTATCGCCAGCCCTATGACCAGGCTACCGCCGAACGCCAACAGCACCACCACCGCATACCCGCGCGCCATGCCGCGCAGCCAGGCCGCGATCACCGCCCGCCAGTTCATCTCCAGCCCCGGTTTTGCCTCCTCGCTCATGCGTGCGCTCCCCCGGTCATCAACGCACCCACCGCCGCGCGCGAGGCATCACGCCCTACTTCACCCACCGCCTGCCCAGCATAAAAAATCACGATCCGGTCGCTGATGCGCATGATCTCATCGAGATTGCTGGAGATAAACAGCACAGCCTTGCCGGCATTGGCCGCTGCGCGGAGCCGGCGCAAAACCTCCTCGCTCGCCGCCACATCGAGTCCGCGCGTCGGCTGATACACCACCACAATTGCGGCATCCTCGTTCAGCGCCCGGGCCAGCACGATCTTCTGCTGGTTGCCGCCGGACAATATGCGCGGCGTGACATGTACGGAACGCGCCCGCACGTCAGAATCCGCGCGCATCCGCTCCGCTTGCGCGGTGATCTTGCCATGCATCAACCGCCCGCCGCGCGCATAGGGCGCCTCGCCGATCTTGTTGAGCAGCAGGTTTACCGAGACCGGCAAATCCAGCACCAGCCCTTCCTGATGCCGGTCCTCCGGCACCAGCCCCGCCACCGGGCGGCCATCGGCATGCTGGCGGCGCGCCTGCACGCTGCCGGCATCGGGCCGGCGCAGCCCTGCCACGATGTCGAACAACTCGCGCTGGCCATTGCCCTCCACCCCGGCAATGCCGACCACCTCGCCAGCGTGTACATCAAGCGACATGTGTTTCAGCCCGGAGGATGACGGCGTGGGCGCCAGGGTGACATCACGCAAGCTGAGCTCAGCCGCCCCCCGGCCCAGCCCAGAATTTGGCAACGGTGCGGAAAGATCGACTTCATGGCCCACCATCTCGCGCACGAAATCCTCCCGCGCCCTCCCTGCCACCGGGCCCGAGCTGATGAGCTGGCCGCGCCGGATGACCGAGGCATGCTGGGCATGCGCGATCACCTCGTTGAGATGATGCGTCACCACCACCACCGCGCGCCCCTCGGCTGCGATCTGCCGCAGTACCGCATAGAAGGCTTCGATCTCCGCCGGATTTAAAATCGTCGTCGGCTCATCGAACAAAATCAATTCCGCCTGGTTGATCAGCGCCTTCAGAATTTCGACGCGCTGCTGCATGGAAAGCGGCAGGCTTGCCACCACGGCGCGCGGATCGATGTCCAGGCCAAACCCCTTAGCAAGCCGCGCAATATCCGCATGACGCCGCAGGCTTGGCCGAATTGCCGGCGGTGCCGCGAGCCGCAGATTTTCCGCCACGGTAAAACTGCGCACCAGTTTGAAATGCTGGTGCACCATGCCGATGCGATTGGCGATCGCATCGGCTGGGGAATGATGCACCACCTCCCGCCCTGCGAGCAGGATACCACCCGCATCAGCCTGGTGCATGCCGAACAGAATGTTCAGCAACGTGCTTTTGCCGGCACCGTTCTCGCCCAGAATGGCGTGCACCTCCCCCTTGCGGAACCCCAGCGACACATCCTGCAGGACCGGGAAGCCCGGCACGAAGGATTTTGTCACCGCGGTGAGGGCGAGAAACGGCTTGGCTTTCACAATGCTACTCGATGTTAAGCTGGTTCTTGCCGATCTTGCCCATCAGATCGAGCACCTTGGCCTGCACCGCCGGATCGGTATGCAAAAACGGTGTTACAACCCCCCAGCCGTTGTTCGACAGGTCCTCTTCATAGATCGTACCATCCAGCTTGCCCGCCACCATCAACGCACCCATCTGGTCGTATGAGGCATCGAAATTCAGCACCGTGCTGGTGATCACCGCATCCGGATAATCCTTGCTCTGGTCAATATACGAGCCGAGCGTCAGCGCGCCGTTCTCTCCAGCCGCCTGCTGCGTGCCGACATCCGCGAGATCGGCGGAGGGGATGAGCACATCCGCGCCACGCGCGATGAGTCCCGTGGCAATTTCCTTCGCTTTGGCAATATCCGTGAATGAGCCGGTATACACCGCATCTACCGTAATGCCCGGCGCCGCATATTGCGCGCCCTTGATAAAGAATTGCTGTGAGCGCTTCTCGGAAGGAATTTCGCCGCCCGAAACGATACCGATATGCTTGGTCTTACTGGCATAGGCCGCCGTGGCACCAGCGATGAAGCCATACTGGTCCCAGTTGACGGACCAGGCGGTGTAGTTCTTCAAGCCACCGGTGGTGGAGGCGTAGCTGTAGAGCACGAACTGCGTTTGGGGAAATTGCGGCGCCACATCCTCGATGGCGGCCGAGAAGCCGGAGCTGTGACAGATGATCAACTGCACCCCGCGCGCCGCCAACTGGCGCATCACCGCGGCCGCGGCTTCATCAGCCGTGTTCTCGACATAGCTGGATTTGAAACCGTATTTTTTCGCCATCTTGGCGAGCGCAGCGTAGCCCGGCGGGTCCCAGTTGCCTTGCGTCACGGAGCCGGAAAAAATGCCCGCCACCTCGACCTGGTCCGCAGCCAGCGCGCGGCGTGCGGATAAAGCGGTCCCAGACACCACCGCCGCCCCCAGGGACAGACCCACAAAACGGCGCCGCGCGATCGTATACGTCGGTTTACCCATAGAAGCTCTCCTGTTTGAAATTCGTGGTTGAAAAATCGAAAACGTTGTTCAGATCACGGCCGGCAACATGATGACGGCGTCGATCTCAAGCAGCATGCGGGCGTCGGCCAGACCGGCGACATGGACGAAGGTGCTGGCCGGCAATTCCACCCCTGCGAAAAACTTCAGCCGACCGCGATGGATCGCGGCGGTAAAAGCCGGGTCGGTGACATAGGTGACTGTTTTGACGATATCATCCGCCGTGGCCCCCAACCCCGCCAGCAGCAGGCCGATGTTCTTATATGTCTGCGCCACCTGCGCATCGATATCGCCTTCGCCGACAATCTCGCCCGCCTCATCCCAGGCGACCTGACCTGTGGCGAAAACCGGAGTGCCCGCGCGGATTTTCACGTGGTTGTAATAGCTCTGCTGCTTCAGTCCCGGCGGATTGACGATGTCCATCTGTTCCTACCCGTGCTGATGAAAATAGGCGTTGGTCTGCACGCCGGCGTCGTGCAGTCCTTCCACAACAGTGGTGCCAACGATCTCCAGATCGGCTATGAAATCCGGCACGATCACGGTGATGCCATCGAGTTTCGCATGGATCACGATGTCCGCGAGCTTGGCCGCAATCGTCTCCGGCGAACCGACGATCGCCGCTGGTGTCATCGAATTGCGCTGCTCGCCCTGGGAGATAAAGCGATTCGCCATGGTGTTCTGCTTCAAGCTAGGGTCGGAAGAATATTCCTTGGTCTGGTTATCGAGAGCCTCGCCATCGACACCTGCGTTATAGTGGTCGACACGCTCCTGCGCTTCGCGGTCGGTCGCACCCGGCACGATGGTAAACAGCCCATAGGTTTTGAAATCCGGCCGCCCCGCCTCGGCCGCCAGTTCTTTCGCGCGTAAGCCTGTTTTCACAAAATCATCGCGGTTGCTGCCCAGCATAAAACTGCCCGTGCAGTTTTTGATGGTGAAGCGGAAGCCACGGTCGGAGGCACCGGCACAGATGATCGGCGGCTGCACTCGTGGCTTGGGGTTGGACATGCAATCCGTCAGCTTGAAATAGGTGCCGTCATGGTCAACGCGCTCTTCCGTCCACAGGCGCTTGGCAACGGTGATCCATTCCTCCGCCAACGCGTAGCGCGCCTCATGGTCCAGCTCACGCCACAGCCCCATCTGCCCCTGGTCCACCGGGTTGGAGCCGGCCACGATGTTGAGCCCGAAGCGCCCGTTTGAAATCTGGTCGATCACCGCCGCCATTTTCGCCACCACGGCAGGGTGAAACACCATGGTATGCACCGTGCCCCACACGCCGATCCTGCTGGTCGCCTCGGCCAGCCCGGCCATCGTTGTCAACGATTCCAGCGTGATGTCCCAATGCTGGCTCGGCCCGCCATAACCGCGCCATTTCGACATGCTTAGCGCGAAATCAAAGCCGAGATTTTCCGCCAGAACCGCCACCTCCTTATTATATTCATAAGTCGCCGGCAGTTGCGGGCTGGTTGTGGAGGTAATCCAGCCGCCATTGCCCACGGGCAGAAAAACACCAAGTTCGACGGGTACGGTCATCATATCTCCATTGGCCTGCTGAAGCTCGGCGGAAGCCTAATTCACCGCAGTGCAACAACGCTAACAGTATTGAATGCCGCCACGATAGACGAATATGATCTATATGGCGTTGCCATTCTGGCAACACCACCCCAAGCGATGTTCAGGCGCTGTGCGAAATCATCGAGCCCTGAAACGCCTTGACCAGCAGCTTGAGGAACTCCGCCGCCGCGTATGAAAGCCGGCGATCGCGATGGACGCATACCGCCGCGGTGGCGGCGGGAAACTCCAGATCCGCAATCGGCACGACCTTAATGCGCCCGTCCTGCAATTCCTTGCGCACGGCCAGTGCAGGGGCAATCGCCACCGTCCGCCCGGTTAAGGCCATGCCCTTGGTCAGTTCCAGATTATTGCTGGAGACGAGAATATCCGGCACCAGCCGCTGCTTGGCAAAGGCCTGATCCACGAACTGGCGCAATCCAAAACTGGCTACGGGGAGGGAAATCTGCTGGCCGCAGATCTCGGCAAGAGTAACACTTTCCCGTCCGGCGAAAACATGGCCAGGATGCACCACGCACATCACCGGCTCGGAATATTCGGCCACGACCTCGATTGCCGGGCGGGGTTTCAGATTGTAAACAATACCGATATCCGCCTCATCGCGCATCATCGCCTCAATGATCCGGTCCGACGATTCCGAATAGACCGAAAATTTGATGGCCGGAAAATCATTGTTGAATTCAGCGATGGCGCGCGGCAGAAAATCCAGTAGCAGCCCTTCGATCACCCATATCTTCACCTCGCCCAGCCGCAGCCCCTTCATGTTGCGGATGCTCTCCTGCACCCGCTCCAGGTCGCGGAACATGTTCCTGGTATAGCGCTCCAGCACCAGCCCCGCCGGGGTGAGTTGAATTCCCGCGTTGGAGCGTTCCAGCAGCAATGCGCCCAGCGAATGTTCCAATATCGCAATCTGCCGGCTGATTGCCGAAGGCGCGATATGCAGCCGGTCGGCTGCCCGGCGGATTGAGCGCGTTGCTGCTACCTCGTTGAAGTATTTATAGGTATTCAGGTTCATGGGGCTCTCCTGGGTGATGCCACGGGCGAAGCTGCACCCTTTGGTGTTGCTTAACAAGCAACATCGCATGCTTGCCTTTGTGCTACGGAACCCAGGCCAGCTTTCCTATACTCCGCCCTCGCTACCGGTGCCGCGCACGGCCCGGAAAAAAACTGGGAGTTGCAGCATGAGTTTTGCTTCGGTCGGCGATGAAGATTTTTATTACGAGATTGCCGGGAGCGGGCCGGCCCTCCTGCTCGTCACCGGTCTGGCTGGCGTTGCCTCGTATTGGGACATCAACATGCCGGCCCTCACCAGACATTTCACGGTGATCCGGTATGACCACCGCGGCACCGGCCAAAGCGTGCGCACGGAAGGAGCATATTCCATCGAGGCGTTGACAGATGATCTCGTCGGCCTGCTGGACGCACTGGGCCTTGAGCAGGTCATGCTGCTCGGCCATTCCACCGGCGGCGCCATCGGCCAGGTTCTGGCCGCCCGCCACCCGGCGCGCGTCGAACGCATGGTGTTGTACGCCAGCTGGGCCAGCCTGTGCCCGCAAATGGCCCTGTGCATGGAGCTGCGCCTGCAGCTGCTGCGTGCCTACGGGCCGGAGGCCTACCACCGTGCTTCGCCGGTATTCCTGTACCCGCCGCGCCATGTCTGCGACGCTTGGCCTCAGCTCGAGGAAACGCTAGTGAGCGCCACAGAAAATTCCACCACTGCCCCAATCCTGGAAGCCCGCGTACATGCCGTCACCTCCTTCGACGGCCTGCCTTATCTCGCTGACATCACCTGCCCCACCCTCGTACTCGTCGCCCGCGACGACATATTGACGCCGCCGGCCTCCTCGGAGGTTTTGGCGCAGCACATCCCCAACGCCACACTGCAGTTGCTGCCCTATGGGGCGCACGCCGTTTCGCAATGCGATCCGGAAACCTTCCAAACAGCACTCATATCTTTTCTTATGCAGTAAGACGGCCCGCCTTCCTTCATGGGATCATCAACCCTGCTGACAGGCGGATCAATCATGCGCAGGCTACGATCCTGCGGCGGAATTCCGGGAATATGCTGCTGATGGGATGCGGGGGCTTCTGTGTCTACTCGATCGGTGGTTGCGGAGGCCTGGCCGTTGGATTAGACGCGCGCCAGAGATGGCGGCGAGCGCAGCATCGTAGCATAGAAAAACTTGCACGCGGCAAAACCTACAACAGGATGTACAACTCAACTCCGTCATGCAATCTGCTTGGTTCTCGGCGAGACAGCCAATCCCAAAAACACCAGAACGGCCTGATTAAGTCGTAAAATATCCTCGTCGTCCAAACGCCCCACGCGTGCGCCAATCTTCGATTTTGGCACGGTCGTAATCTTGTCCACCATCAGGCGGCACACCGCGCGCAGGCCATTGCGCTCGTTCGGCTCCATAGCCAAGCGGAAGAGCGGCGCGTCGGTCTCATCCGTCGTAAAGGCGCAGATGGTAATCGAGTCCGTCCCGTCAAAACTATCATCTTGAACGATCACAACGGGGCGCGGTTTGCCCGCATAACCCTTGCCTCCCGCGACGATCCAAATATCGCCGCGCCTCATACATCGCCCCAATCCGACACCGCGTCGATGAACGCCTGGTCCTCATGTGCATGGGCGCTACCGGCGACGGCAAGCGACTGCCGATGCGCCTCCGAGCGGAACGCGGGCGCACGCACATCCGGCACCCAAATCTGGATGGGGCGCAGCCCCTGCCCGCGCAGGCGGTCGCGATGTTCCTGCACCTTCACGCGGGTGGACTTAGGTTGAGATGCCGAAGCCATGATAACCCTTCAAATGGTTACATGTAACCTATCCCAGCTGAGTTCGTTTGGCCAGAGTTTTTAAGGACACCATGTTCATCGCATATTTTTTCATGCGCAGAGATTTGCGGGGAAGAGGTGCGATGATGCAGCGTTTCTACTTCGCCATATCAACCCGAATCAGTCGCCACCGGCGAATCTGGCAGATCGTAACGTCCGCCTAATGGAGCTGGGTTATGCCTGATCTTCCGTACAGGACGGGCGTACCGGCTTCGCATGTTCGTCAGTTCAACGATAGGTGAATGCGAGGCGGACCCTGCCGCAGCACGTCTGCGCCTTAGCCGCCAGCAAGACGTGCGAGGAAAAACGACAGCGCCAAAGCGGGACCGAAGGCAATGGGTTGATCGCGCCGCAGGCCGCCCGAGCGACTCGAAACAACCACCATGCCGATACCGATCACTCCCGCCCCCAGCACGGTGTAAGGGAGTGCGGCAAGCCCCAGCCATGCGCCGGCCGCTGCCAGTAGCTTTGCGTCCCCCTCGCCCAGGCCATGCCGCCCCCTAAGCACCCGGTAAGCCTCATTCAGCAACCGGAAGGCGCCATAACCTACCGCCACCGCTGCTGCATGAGCGTAAATTGCCGGCGGCTGGTACACCCAGGTTACACACAGCCCGGCCAGGATGAGCGGCAATGTGATGATATCCGGAAGTCGGAACGTCTCTGCATCAATCCAGGCCAATGTGAGCAGGGCCCAACCTAGTGATACATCGATCCAGTTTTGCCAGCCGCCGGGAGCGGCGTAATATACGGCGGCAGCCACGGTGAGTGCTGCCAGCTCGATGGCGAGGTGAAACCAGCCGATCGGCGCATCGCAATAGCGGCAGCGGCCGCGCAAAAGCAAAAAACTGGCCAGGGGTACCATATCGAGGGGGCCAAGTTGGTGGCCGCAATGTTCACAGGCAGAGCGCGTGATGGCCACCGGCCGGTGTTGCGGCAAGCGCCGTATCAGCACGCCAAGCCAGCTGCCGATAATCGGCGCCACGAGCAGAATCATCCAGTCAGGAAAGATCATTCTGCCCGTTAACGCGCTTGGCTCAGCTGGACCATAGGATCAGCTTGCCGGCGGGCTGGGCGGCGGTGTGTAATAGCCGTCGCTCAGTGTCTTGATGAAGGCAATAATGTCCTCTTCCTCGCCATGGCACAGCGCTGGCTTGTCACCCAGATTGCGGTCCAGCGGCGGGTCTGCCGTGTCGATATTGGCGTTATATTTCGCGGGAAGATCGTTGTATTTCTGCACTTGGCCATCGGGCCCCCTGGGGAAGACCTTGCCCGGATTGGTATCGCGGAAATTATAGAAATCGACCACCTGCAGCAGATTGGTGAACACGCCATTGTGGAAAAACACCTGGCGAGTGGCCGAATTACGCAGGGTTGGTGTCAGAAACATGCCGCAGAGCTGCTGCTGACTCTCGAGATCGGCGCGATACGGGCCGCACAGGCCGAGATCGTGATAAGTGGCATTGTTATTAGCGACGAGCTTAGGATTGCGCGGCGCCCCCAGCGCTTCGAATTGATGGTCGGTGAAAAGCGGCGGCTGACCATCGGGACTCGGCTGGGACAGATGGCAGGCGGCACAATCACCCTTGTCCTGATCGTTAAACAGCACATAGCCACGCATCTCGGCCTGGGACAGTTTTGCCTTGCCTTCGAGCCAGGCATCATATTTGCTGGAATAAGGGTGGAAGCTCGGCTCCTCGATCTGATAGCGGGCCACGGCGAACAACGCCTCGGACACGGCCATGGCCTTGTTCTGAAAGATGGTGGGACCAAACAGCGCCGTGAAGTCACTGGCATAAGCTGCGGCCTGCAATTTGGCGACCACGCGATCGACATTCTCCCCATCCATCTCAAACGGGCTAAGCAAAGGCCCCATTGCCTGGGTCTGCAGCGTGTTGGCGCGGCCATCCCAGAACAATCCGCCCTCCGGCACTATGTTGGCGGCACTCTGTGCCGTGCTCTGCGCGGTTTTGATCGCGCGCTTAGCGCCGGTGCTGGCTGCGGCCAGTTGCGGCAGCGGTGTTGCCGCGGCATCGTTATCGCCGCCGAGATCGGGACCGATATAAAAATTCGGTTGGTGGTCGAGATACATCAGCGATGGCACGGTGCGTACGCCCTGGCTGGCCAGATCCGGGCCGCCATATTGCGCGGGCAAAGCATTGGCCGGCGCGTAGCTCTGCTGCGGGCTGTGGCAGGAGCCGCAGGAGAGCTTGCCCGAAGAGGACAGGCTGGCGTCAAAGAAAATCTGTTTGCCGAGCTGCGCCATCGCTGAAAGCGGGGCCGCGGCAGGGCGAACCAATGTGACCGGAGCTGGATTTTCCCCCTGCGCGAGCTTGAAGCTCGCGGCAGGGTTCGAAATCCAATCCGAGATCGTTACCGGGCTACGAAGCAGTTCCGCAGCAACGGCACAGACACCAAGCGTAAACACGAGTGTAATGGTAGCAAGTATACACAAGGCGTCTGTACTCCAACTTCAGCTTCGGTTCGGCTGCTTTAGTTCAGCCGCTCGCCCGTCGTCGGGCTCAACAACAGCTTAGGTGCATTACCGTGACCCGAGAAATCGAATAGCGGCATGATCGAACCGGTACTGATGTCGAAGGATCCACCACCCAGACGGCGGCTGCTGAGCCAATTTTGCTCGATGAACTGCACCACCGAAGCCTGGGTGATGCGTGTGCTGTCCACGTAGTTCTGCTTGGCCCAAGGAGAGATGACCAGGAAGGGGATACGCGTGCCAGGGCCGCAACGGCCGTCAACCGGTTTCTGCGACAGGCCGACACGTTCGGCACCCGTGCCGCAGGTGGCAGTACCATTCAGCAGATCGGCGGTTGAATAGGACGGGTTGGTCGGCTTGGCATAGGCATGGTCGTACCAGCCGTCGGAGTCATCCCAGGCGACGATGATCGCGGTGTTCGCCCACATCGGCGAGCGCTGGATGTTGTTGATCACCTGTACCAGACCGCCCTGCTCATCGAGCGGGTCGGAATAGCCGGCATGCCCGTCCTGATAGGCAGCGAGCTTGACGTAGGAAACCGACGGCAGGTAGCCGACTTTCACAGCTTCCAGGAAGTCACGCAGATCGTACTGGTGGTTCGCGGGATCGACCGCACCGTTATGCTCAAACGTATAACCGACGTCCTGCTGCACAGCCGGGCGGGCATGGGTCGGGTTGGCGGTGGAGGCAAAATACTGGAACCAGTTATGGTGCGGGACATAATCCGCAACCGTTTCGCCAACCGTCGTGTTTACCGTACTACGGGCGCAGCCGGTCGTGCCGTTGGCATTGGTCACGCCAAGGTTAAAGCCACCCATGAAGCCGCCCCAGGGGATACGGGCCGCATTGAGCAGATCGCCGATATTCTTGGCTGTCAGCGCGCCATTGCTGGTTGTGCTGGAGCAGACATCGCCTGTCGGATCCGTGTCGTTGATCAGCGTCTTGCTGCCGTCGCTGCTGGTGACGAAGTTGGTCGTGCTCGGGTTCGTCCCGCTGACGACCAGACCGTTGGTCTGACCGGAGACGACTTCCAGTGCGCCCGGGGTCGAAGGGCCGTAGGTGTCGGTATAGGCATTGTCGCTCAGGGCGTAATGGTTGGCGTAGTTCCACAACGCCGTCACGGTATTGCCATCGAAATAGCCCATCACCTGGCCCTTGGTGCCGAACGCGCCGGCGCCGCCGGTGGTGCCGCTACCGGTGAATTCCGGAAACAGATCGGCGTTGCCGTTGTCATAGGCCTGCTGCTCGGGGGTATATGAATGGTTCTGATCGGCCGTGGAAGCCTGCGTGCGGTCCAGGCGGAACGGCTCGGCCGCATTGACACCATTGGCCGTGTTGGTGGCGTTCGGGTTGTTGGTCAGTAGATTGGCGGTCGCCAGATTATTGGCCGCCGGTGTGCCCGGCGCCGCGGTGAAGGCGGGCTCGCCGCTCGGGTTGGTCGCGGTCGGGTAGGTGGCGAAATAATGATCGAACGAAACGTTTTCATCAAAGATGATCACGATATGCTTGATCGGGGTTGCGGTCGGCGTGTTGTCGACGTTGACCTCATCCCACGCCGGATCGACCGAGGCCGTGCCGCCGAGCGGGGTCGCTGCCAGTGCTACCGGCGCAATCGCCGTCAGCGCTGTTGATAGACAGAAAGATGCACATAGAAGAGATTTACGTAAGCTCATAACACTTCACCCGTTAGTTGCGCGGTGGAAGAAACCGCCGCTTCTCTAGAGGAGAAAATAGTGTTCGCGTGTTACGCAATTATGATTTGATACGAATCAATAATGAGAATTATTTTCATTCGCAACTGCGCTTCCCAGCGCGGAAGCGCCGTCTTTGTTTTGAAATATTGCAGCTTTTTTCATAAATATTCGTAATAGATGCGAACGGGTCACGACATGACATCACCTGCGCGACTCAGGTGTACCGGGCCGGCGGAGTGACATCATTCTGTCACTTGCCAGGAGCCATCCACGAAGTGAAATAGCGTGTCATGGATACCGTGCCAACGGATATTGCCGCAACGACGCGAACGGGGGCAGCTGCCTCCGATGCCGCGTTCGCGATGCTGATCGCAGCCGGCGTGTGCGATGCGATCGCCCTTGAGCGCGCGCGTGTGGTGGCCCGCGACAGCGGCATCACTTGCGCGCAGGCCCTGGTGCAGCTCGGCCTCGTCTCGGAGCGCACATTGGCGGAAAGCTGGGCCGCCATGCTTGACGTTTCGATTACAGTTGCAGACCGTTGTCCAGTCGAACCGATTTTGCCCGAGCGGTTGCGCGCGCGCTTCCTGCGCGCTGCCCGCGTGGTGCCGCTGGCGCTCGAACCCGGGCGCCCCGGCGCGGCGCAACTGGTGATCGCCATGGCCGATCCGCTCGACAATTTTGCGCGCGCGGCCATAAGGCTTGCCACCGGTCTGGAGACACGCGTCGAGGTGGCCGCACCGATCGAGCTCGAAACTGCATTTGACTGCCTCTCCCGCGTGGCCGAGGCAGCACCCGAGATGCTTGAGCATGCGGCGGCGGAAGACGATGCCGAGCGGCTGAAGGATATGGCGAGCGAGGCGCCGGTCATCCGCCTGGTCAATCAGATCATCTCCAAAGCGGTCGAAACATCGGCCTCCGACATCCATATAGAGCCGTTCGAGGACAGGGTGCGCATTCGCTACCGTTATGATGGCGAGTTGCAGGATTCCGAAACGCAAGCTGCCCGGCTGGCCCCCGCCATCATCTCACGCTTAAAAATTCTGGCCAGGCTCGACATTGCCGAGCGGCGGCTGCCGCAGGATGGGCGCATACGCATCGCCGTGCGCGGCCAGGATGTCGTGTTCCGCATCGCCACCGCCCCCAGCCTGCATGGCGAGATCATCGTGCTGCGTGTGCTGGACCGCAGTGCCGTGTCCTTTGACTATGCGGCGCAAGGGCATGATGCCCAGGTGATCGAACGGCTGAAAACGGCACTTGCCGCGCCTAACGGCATCATGCTGGTCACCGGCCCCACCGGCTCCGGTAAAACCACCACGCTTTATACAGCTTTGCTCTCGCTTAATGCCGAAGAGACCAAAATCATCACGGTCGAAGACCCGATCGAATACCAGCTGCCGGGCATCAACCAGATTCAGGTGCGCCCGCAAATCGGGCTTGGTTTCGCGGCTTTATTGCGCTCAATCGTCCGGCTCGACCCCAATGTCATCATGGTCGGTGAAATCCGCGATCTGGAAACGGCCGAGATATCTGCACGCGCGGCGCTGACGGGGCATCTGGTGCTGTCCACGCTCCACACCAATTCGGCGGCGGCGGCCATCACGCGGCTGCGGGACATGGGGCTCGAGGATTATCTGCTGTCGGCCGTGCTGCGCGGCGTGCTGGCGCAGCGCCTGGTACGCCGGCTCTGCGATGCGTGCAAAACTCCTACCCCCGCGCCGCCCGAGTTGGCGCGGCGCCATGGTTTTACGGGCGAAAATATCTGGCGCGCCTGTGGCTGCCAGGTTTGCCGCAATACCGGCTATCGCGGGCGCCAGGCCATTGCCGAGTTTCTGGTCCCCGATACCGAGATCGAGCGTCTGATCGTTACCGGCGCGGACCAGGCCAGCATCGAACGCGCGGCCGTGACCGCAGGCATGAAGACGGTGCTGCAAACCGGCATGGAAGCCATGGCGCGCGGCGAGACCAGCATCGAGGAAATACTGCGCGCCGTCCGGGCGGAGGCGTAATGGCGCGCTATCGCTACCGCGCGGTAAGCCGTGGGGGCGAGCTGCTGCGCGGCGAGCGTGACGGTACGAGCGAGGCCGAGATCGCCGCCCAGCTGCAAAAAAGCGGCGCCATGGTCCTCGCCGTCAGCCCCGCCGGGCGCGGGTTTAGCCTGCTCGCGCTGGAGCTGGGTGGTGCTGGCGCCTTGCGGCGCGGCGAGCTGGTGGATGCCACCCGCGAACTCGCCAGCATGCTGGGCGCCGGCCAGGATCTCGACCGTGCCTTGCGCTTTATGGTGGAGGAGCCGCCCAACAAGCGTGTCGCCGCCGTGCTCGGCCGGGTGCGCGATCTGGTCCGCAACGGTACCCCTCTCGCCACCGCTTTGCAGCGCGAGCCGAGGAGTTTCACACGCCTCTATATCGGGCTGGTCCGCGCCGGCGAGGCAGGGGGTGATCTTTCCACAACGCTGGAACGCCTGGCCGGGCTGCTCGAGCGCCAGCGCGGCATGACAGCGGAAATCCAGTCGGCCATGATCTACCCTGCCATATTACTGGTAGCCGCTATCGGCTCCATCGTGCTGCTGCTCACCCAGGTGCTGCCGCAGTTTGTGCCGCTGTTCGCCCAGAACGGCGTTGCCCTGCCGCCCTCCACCGCGTTCCTTCTGGGCGCCGGCCATGCCGTCTCCGCCTATGGGCCATATGCGCTCGCCGGCCTCGCCGCGTTCGCCTTGGCCGCGCATCTGGCTTTGCGGAAGCCTACACCGCGCCTGGCGGTAGACCGGCTCATACTGCGCCTGCCCATCATTGGCGGGTTGGTGCGCGAGATCCTTGCCGCGCGCTTCGCCCGCACCCTGGGCATGCTGCTGCTCAACGGTGTGCCGCTGCTGAGCGCTTTGGGCATCGCCCAGGAGGTGCTCGACAACCGTGCCGCGCAGGCGGCCGTCGCCACGGCGGCCGAAAGTGTCAAGACCGGCCAGGGCATGGCAACAGCCTTGCAGCGCAGCGAAATTTTCCCCAAGCGCCTGGTGCATCTGCTGCGTCTGGGGGAAGCCACCGCCCAGCTCGGCCCGCTTGCCTTGCGGGCCGCCGATATTCATGAGGAGCGCACCCGGCTGGCGTTACAGCGCCTCGTTTCGCTGCTCGTGCCGGCCATCACGGTGCTGATGGGCGCTGCCGTCGCCGGCATCGTTTCCTCCCTCCTGCTCGCCATGCTCAGCCTCAATGATATTGCTCAGTAGGTCGGCTCCGCAGAGTAGGACCGCGCCGCAAAAGGCAGCCACTAAAACGGCACCTCAGGCCGGTTTCACCCTCATGGAAATGCTGGTGGTAATTGCGGTCATGGCGCTTATCCTGTTGTTGGTGACGGGGTATGGCCCGCCGCGCAGCCACCGGCTGGGAGCGCAGGCTGCCGCGCGGCAGGTGGCCGAGGCAATGCGCGCAGCCCGCGGCCGTGCCATCGCGCAAGGGCAGCCGATGGGGCTCATTCTGCCGCATCTCCCCAACTGGCTCGCCGTTTCCGTGCAGGCGCCCCCAGGCGGCATTGTTTTTGCGCCCGATGGCAGCGCCAGCGGCGGGCAGGTACGGCTTGATGGCGAGGGGCAGGATGTTGCCGTTACCGCCGACTGGTTGACCGGACGGGTACAGATCGATGCAAACTGACTCACCCCGCGACGCTGGCTACACGCTGCTGGAAATGTTGGGGGCGCTGGTGGTGTTCGGCCTGGTCATGGCGGGCATCGCGCAGAGCTTTCGTTTCGGCCTCACCGCCTGGACGGCGGGCACCCGCACTATAACCAAACCGGAAAATATGGCGGCCCTCGATGCGGCACTCACACGCCTGATCAACCAGGCCCTGCCCGGCAGCCTGACCGGCCTGCCCAACGGGATGGATTTACCACCACCCTGCCGCCAGGCGCGGGCCTGCCGGACGGTCTGGCCGATGTGGCCATCGTCACCGCCCCCGATGGCGCGCTCATAATGCGCTACGGCGCGGGCGTCATCCTGATCCCCCCGCCCGCTTCCCGGACCGAGCCTTTGGCGCAAGGCGTCACGGGCCTGGCGATCTCTTATCTTACGCCGCAGCCAAGCGGTCCGCCGGCATGGTCCAGCAGTTGGACTGGCAGCTTGCCTGGCAGCTTATTGGCCAAGAGCCTGCCATTGCTGATCCGCATCCATACAGATTTCGCTGACGGCAGGAACTGGCCGGACCTCGTCGCGGCACCTGCCGACTTTGACAGCGAGCAAGGTAAGGCGCCGCCCAGTTGACGCGAAAGCTTCATTTCCCCGCCTCTCCCGAAAGGATTAATCAGGCACCCGCCATGAAACTGTCACAAGCCCAGATAAACATTGCCCCAATAAGCATTGCCCACAAAAACATCTATTTGGGTACAGGCTGATGCTCGCCGAATTCGCCCTCTGGTGGGTCAGCCAAATGCGGTCGCTGGCGCCTGGTTTTCTGGCCCCGTCCGGCCGCCGGGAAGATGCGCTGATCATCGCCTTTGACGGCCCGGCCATCGGTTTCGAAAAACAGCTGTCCGGCACGCTGGTGCTGCGCCGGGAGGGCCGGGAGAGCGGCCTGCGCGCGCTGGATCTGACCCGCCCCCTCCCATCCGGCCTGGCGCCGCATTTGGCCACGGGGTTGCGCCTGCCGCGCGGCGCCATGCTTTGCCACGACGTGGTGCTGCCCCTGGCGGCGGCGCGCGACCTGCCTGCCGTGCTCGGCTTCGAAATGGACCGGCTGACACCGTTTTCCGCCGACGAGGTGTATTGGAGTGTCTCCGGCCTCACATTCGACCGCGCCCGGGCAAAACTCAACCTCACACTATCCATCGTGCTGCGTGCCCAGGTCGATGCGCTACGCGCGGCGCTGGCGCGGATAAATGTCGTGCCGTCTTTTGTGGAAGCTGACATCCAAGTTGGCTTCAAAGCGGGCAGCAGGGCCGAAACCGGACGGATCAGCCTCGCCACGCCGGGCCGGCAACCGGGACAGCGTCTGCGGCGGAGCCTGTCCGTGCTGTGCGGCGTGCTCGCCTTAGCCTGTCTGGCAACGCCATTCCTGCGCCAGCAAATAGCGCTTGATGCCGCTACGCAGGACATCGCCGCCGCCCTTCCCGCGGCTAACAGGGCACAGGCCTTGCGCCAGCAGCTTACCGCCGCGGCGCAGGGGCGTACCGCGATTGCTCAGGCGCGGCACGCCGGCGATGCGTTGCAGGTGCTTGCGACACTCACCGCGGCCTTGCCCGATGGCACATGGCTCAGCGACCTGACCCTTAAATCCGGCGATCTGACCTTTGACGGCCAGTCGAGCAATGCAGCCCAGCTGATCACGCTGCTCTCCGCCGTGCCGGGGCTGCGAGCCCCAAGCTTTACGGCACCCGTTACCCGTACAGCCGACGGCAAAGCGGATCTGTTCTCGATGCACGTCACGGTCGCGGAATGATGCACGGTGCCTTCACGCTGCCCGACGGCAAACGCGGCCAGGCTCTGGCTATCTCAGCGACGCCACGCGCGTGTACGGCGTACTCAACCAGGTGCATCGCGAAACGCTGCGCCAATGGCATGTGTTCTACCTACGTAACAGCCGTGCCAATGATGCCGCCTATCTGCTGCAGCAAGCATTCACCCCTGATAATGTCACCGCCCAGCCCACCGCGCCCGCAACGCAGTCCGACAGCAGCACGTCCAATCCCAGCAGCAGCGCCACTTCGGGCAGCAGCGGCGGCCTGACGGACACATCCTCGGCGGGCACCGACAGCGCGGGCAGCGCGGGCCTTGGCAACAACACCCCGACCAATACGCAAAGCACTGCGAACACGGCCCAGACTTCGGGTACTTCAACCACAGGAGCAAGCGCCCTGCTCGGGCCGCTGTCCTCGACCTCCTCATCCGGCGCTACCTCGGGCATCCGCATCCTTGCCGACATCCCGAACAACGCGCTGCTCGTGTATGCGACACAGCAAGAGGATGATGAGATCGAAGGTATGCTGGCCAAGGTTGACATTGTGCCGCTGGAGGTGCGGATCGATGCCACCATCGCCGAGGTCGACCTCACGGGGGCGCTGCAATATGGCACGCAGTTCTATTTCAAATCCGGCGACATCAACGCCGTGCTGAGCACAGCGGCAACCTCTGCTCTGGCCACGAATTTTCCCGGTTTCGTGCTCTCTGGCGCGGGTGGCGATGCAGCACCTATCGCCATTTCGGCACTGCAGTCAGTCACCAAGGTGCGCGTTCTCTCGGCCCCCGAGCTGATGGTGCTGGATGGCCAGGCGGCAAGCCTACAGGTGGGCGATCTGGTGCCCTATCTCGCCCAAACCTCGCAGAGCACGACGACCACCGATGCACCGGTGATCAATTCGATCGATTATCGCGAAACAGGCGTGATTTTGCGCGTCACCCCGCACGTGGGTTCGGATGGGCTCGTCACGATGGATCTCGACCAGGAGGTCAGCGGCGTTTCGCCCACCATCACGACTACCGGGCTCAACTCGCCAACCTTCACCGAACGCACCGTCACCTCGCGCATCGCGATTCAGGACGGGCAGACGATTGGTCTCGCGGGGCTGATTTCCGACAATAACCAGGAAGGAAATTCAGGACTGCCGGGGCTCAAGAACATTCCTATCCTGGGCGCCCTGTTCGGCTCTCAGACAAACAACCGTACGCGTGAAGAACTACTCGTGCTGATCACCCCGCATGTCGTGCGCAACCAGCAGCAGGCGCTGGACCTTACCCAGGACATGCAGCAGCAGTTGCCGAACGCAGCCCTTGTGCCGGCCGCACTGCAGGCAACCCCGTTCGCCGGATCGGCCGACCCAGACCAGCCGCTGCGCCAGAAATATGGCGGGCAATGAGCCGTTCCAGCGTACGCAGCCAAGCCCGCGACCGCGGCTTCGCGCTGCTCATAGTGCTGTGGAGCCTTGTGCTGGTTACACTCCTGACCACGCAAATTCTCAGCAACGGCCGCACCGCCATGCACCTGGCCACTAACCTGCGCGATGTCGCCATGGCGCGGGCCAGTGCCGATGGCGCAATTAACGAGGCGATATACCATTTGGTTTCGACCGGGCCTGATGCATGGCAGCCCGATGGCACGGCACATGTACTGAATGTCGGCGGCATGGCTGTAACCGTGCGGGTGGACAGCTTCGCCGGCAAGATCAACCCCAATCTCGCTTCAACCGCTTTGCTGGCAGGGCTTTTTCAGGCGGCCGGCGCTGGCCCAAATCAGGCGCAGACAATGGCAAACGCCATCATCGAATGGCGTAGCCCGGCCCCTTCCCAACAGGAAACACAGGCGCGAATCGCCGCCTACCGGCATGCTGGCATGCCCTTTGGTCCTCCTGGCCGTGGATTTGACGATTTAGGTGAGCTCGCCGATGTGCTCAGCATGCAGCCGGCCCTGCTCGCGGCAGCGATGCCGTATATGAGCTTGTATCAATCCGCCGATCCGGACCCCAGCCGGGCCGATCCCATTGTTCGCCATGCCCTGGCCATTTCAGGCCAGGCGGGGTCCAGCAGTGCAGCGTTTGATGGGAGTTTTCCGGTGGACGTGATTGAGGCCGAGGCCAGGGGTAAAGCTGGGCTCGCCGTACGGCGGAATGCAGTTGTCAGCATTTCTGGTGCTGATGCCGCCGCTCCATATGAGTTCCTCGCCCTGACTGGTGGCTACTGATTACAGATGATACCGGCATCGCCCGGCTGCCCGGGTTTGTCGGCACTGCCGAGCGAACATAAATCGTAATCAAGTCCCGAACGGGAAGACGGCTGCTGGTAAAGATATTGATGGCCCCATGGATCGGCGGGCAAATTGCCCCCCTTGATGTAAGGGCCGGCCCAATTCGACGCATCATCCGGTTTGGTGATCAAGGCCTGCAGCCCATCCTGCGTGGGTGGGTAGCTGCCGACATCGAGCTTGTAGAGATCCAGCACGGAAGAGATCCGCTCGATCGATTGCCGCGCAATCGAATCCTTCGCATGGCCGAGCTGGCGCAGCACGGCGGGCGCCACAAGCCCGATCAGCAATCCCAGAATGACGATCACGACAAGCAATTCGAGCAACGTGAACCCACCCTCCCCATGCGGTAATTTTCCATGCGGAGATTTCAAAAAACCATTGGATTTACATGACAATTTAATGACGTCCATTTCGACCTGCTATGTCTTTCTACCACACTTCTATAACATCGAGCCATGACGGAAGAAACCTCCGGAACGGAAAATTTAGAGCGCAGGCATGATCCTTTATCTTAAATGCATGCTGGTGGTCGCGGCCACGGCAGGATTGCCGCCGCGTGTTCTGCCGGTCATCCAATCCATCGAGGGCGGCGCTCCGGGCATGGTTAGTCAGGACAGCAACGGTACCGCCGACCTCGGCGTCATGCAGGTCAACACGATCTGGATTCTAGCCCTCGCCAACCGTGCCAAGCTTTCCGAAGCGAGAGCCAAGTATCTGTTAATCAACGATCCCTGCTTCAACATTGCCGCGGCAGCCCTTATCCTGCGCACCTACCTAGCCGAAGAACACGGCGAACTGCTGCCAGCACTTGGCGACTACCATTCACACACGCCTGCCCTCAACACAAATTATGCAGCGCTCGCGGAGCGAAAAGCGCGCCAATTATTCGAGGAAGAAACCCCGTGATCGACTGGATGTACACCAGCCTACGGTTCCAGGTTGCAGCGCAGATTAAGTTATAATGATTCCTTTAGTGATTAGAATTCAACGCCAAAAAATCTGCTAGCTAGCAATGGGCCATTAACCAAGTGTCTTGCGCTACCCAAATCTGATGGCTTTGACAGAGTTTGAAAATGTACAAGATTGAAACCCTTGCAACTTTAGAGCGCCTAGCAGCCGATCATAATATTTATGACCAGACTGTGACAACCACGATTGCTGGCGAACAGATCAGGCTGGTCATCTGGGACCTCGACGAAACGTTCTGGCGCGGCACCCTCTCGGAAGAAGAGATCACGCCCATCCCTGCGTATATCGAGCTTGTGAAAACTCTGTCGGCACGCGGCATCGTCAATTCGATTTGTTCAAAAAATGATTTTGCCCTGGCGCAGCAGAAGTTGATACAGCTCGGCGTGTGGGAGTATTTTGTTCTTCCGCGAATCGCCTTCGGCCCGAAAGGGGTCATGATCCGTGAGATCATCGAGGCGGCGCAACTGCGCGCGCCATCGGTCTTGTTCATTGATGATCACGTGATGAACCTGAAGGAAGCGCTGCATTATAATCCTGACCTGCAGCTGGCCGGCCCTGATATATTGTTAAGCCTGCTTGATGATCCGCGATGCCAGGGAAAGCCCGATCATGCACTCGAACGCATATGCGGCTGGTTGGCCCGACACCCGAATTTCCAAACAGCTTCCTGAGCCTACGCCACCGCGGCCAGGGCACGGTATTTGCTTAGCAAAACGCGTCAAACAGCAGCTCGGGAGAGACCGGGGACGTATGACCGGCGCCGAAGGAGCAACCCCCAGGAAACTCTCAGGCACCAGGACCGTGCTGCTGGACAATCTGGAGAGAGATGGCAGGCTCCGGCCTGGCATCCACCGAAGGGGAAGCCTGGACATGCCGGGTAAGCTCTCAGGTACCAAGGACAGATGGGGAACGAACAGCCCGGTGTCACAGCCAGGCATGCGCAACACTTCGGACGAAGAGGTCACCCTATGTCTCATATCACGGTTATCGGTGCCGGCATTACCGGCATCACCACTGCCTACGCTTTGCTCAAACGCGGCTACCGCGTCACGGTGTTCGAGCGCCATGCCTATCCGGCCATGGAAACGTCATTCGCCAACGGCGGTCAGCTCTCCGTCAGCAATGCGGAAGTCTGGAACCATAGCTCAACAATCATCAAGGGGCTGAAATGGATGCTGCGCAAGGACGCCCCCTTGCTCGTTCACCCCGCGCCCAGCTGGCACAAAACCACCTGGATGGGTGAGTTCATCGGGCAGATTCCGCGCTACCACGCCAATACAATTGAAACCGTCCGGCTTGCCCTGACTGCCCGCGAGCACCTCTTCGAAATCGCCGCGCGCGAGGACATCGAGTTCAATCTCGAGAAGCGCGGCATTTTGCATGTGTATTACGACAGACCGAGTTTTGAGCATGCCGCCCGGGTGAGCAAGATGCTCAAGGAGGGCGGCCTGGACCGTCATCCCGTAACGCCAACGGAAATCTCCGCGATCGAGCCGGCGCTGAACGGGCAATTCTATGGCGGGTTTTTTACGCCTTCCGATGCAACCGGCGATATCCATAAATTCACCCGCGGGCTGAGCGACGTCGCCACGCGCCTCGGCATGGTTTTTATCAGCGATGCCGTGGTTGAGGATATCTCCAGCAAGGTTGGCGGCGGGGTAACGATCGTCTGGACCCAAGGGCAGAACCGCGCGACCAGCCACAGGGAGAGTGCGAATTTCGACGCCACAATCATCTGTGCCGGTGTCGGCACCAGGCGCCTGGCGGCGATGGTTGGCGATCGCGTCAACATCTACCCGGTCAAAGGCTATTCCATCACCGTGCAGCTCGACAGTGCCGCCAGCAAGAATGCAGCGCCGTGGGTCAGCCTGCTTGATGATAAGGCCAAGATCGTGACCAGCCGGCTGGGGGCGAACCGGCTCCGCGTCGCCGGAACCGCTGAATTCCGCGGCGAGAATCGCGATATAAGGGCCGACCGCATCAGGCTGCTGGTGGAATGGAGCCGCCGCCTGTTTCCGCATGTAGAGACCGACAATGTCGTGCCTTGGGCCGGGCTGCGCCCGATGATGCCAAACATGCTGCCGCGCGTTGCAAGCGGCAGCATGCCAGGCATTTTCTACAACAGCGGGCATGGCCATCTCGGCTGGACAATGTCGGCCGCAACCGCCGAGATCATCGCCGACCGGCTGGCGGCAACCCTGCCTGCGGCCAAATTGCCTGTCGCCTCCGCCGCATGAAAAATGCCGGAAGCTTTGGCTTCCGGCACCTTCTTTTGTTGTTAAAGCAGAAGACCAGCTTCGAGACCCAGTTCCGCCGAATCCTTGCCATGGCCGTCACCGCCATAGGCGCCGGTCGTACCGTCACCGGCATAGCTGCCATTCAGCATATGCAGATAAGTGGCGGACGCCCGGAAGAAAATGTTCTTATACTGCCAGGTTGGGCTCAGCTCAAAACCAACGGCCTCGGCATGCGGGGCGATGAACCAGGTGCTGGGACCATTACTGGTAAAATACTCAGCCATGCCGCCCAGCGAATAGGGTGAGGAACCAAAAGTATAATCGCCCAGCACGAGTGCTCCGAAATTGCTGGTGAATTTGTCTACCCCGGCCTGATGATCGACCTTGGCGTAGACATATTGCACTTCAGGCACCAAATTCAGATTGCCGGCGGTAAAACTATAGAACGCGCCGTACATTTGCGAGTTGACGTAGTTATTGCCGAACCCAACCGATGATTGATTATAGGTGGACGCATCAGCGCCGGTGCGGCCGAGATTGCCGGCATAATACAGGCTCAGCGCATTATTGCTGCTGAAACTATAGGTGCCGAGGGCCTGCAGGAAATTGAACACACGCGTGTCCCAGCCATCGCCATAGGTGACCGTCACACTGACCGGCCCATGAGTGTAATTGGCGGAGACACCGACGCTATTGGAGTTTTGGACATACCATAATTCGGAGGTGTAGAGATTGGCGTTCAGCCAGCTCGGACCAGCTTCGTAACCTTCAAGCGATGAGAGCTGACCAGCCGATATGGTCACTGGCGAATCCGGTGGCGCAATCGTGATATAGCCAAAGTAGAGCGGGCCGGTGCGGAAGAAATTGGTTGTCGCCTTGGCGGGCGGGCCGCCGAGAGCCGGTGTGCCGTTATAGGGCCCGACCTCGATGGTATATTGCAGAACGCCCGTCGTTTTCTGCAGCTCAACCAGCAGGCTGTCGAGATTGGCATTGGCCGGGCTGATCCCGCTGAAACTGCCGGGTGTTGCGGAACTATCTGCCGTGCCACTGGCGAAATCGAAATAGCCGCTCATGCCGCCGGAAAGTTCAAGCTGCCCCAGCGGGCCGCCATCTATTTTGATTTCTGGCGGTGCCGTCAAGGCTTTTGCCTTGCCGCCCATACCCACGGCGGCAATAGAGAGTGCCATCAAGCTGAGACCCCCAAAACGTATCATCACTAGTCTTTTCATAAGCCTTCCCTTTTCTTGCTCTGAGCAGATGATCACCTGCGACGCGTAAAACCCGACACTGGCGTATTTGCCATGCAGACTCTTCTGCACGCCACAATCAGCAACTCCCATGCCAAACAAAAAACCCAGAAAGCTGCTTTATCTTTCTAAATTGCGCAGGTGAATCTCAACCTCGTCTCGTCGCAGTTTCGCGGAAAATATTTTGAGATTGAGATTGTTGCCGCAGAATATGCGGCACGTTGGCACACGGCTTACGTTTACAGGCTGAGAAACACGGCCTTGCGACTCTATGAAGAGTCAAAGCGATGCTCGCGTAAATTGTATTTTGGGGATTCCTATGGACTATAAAGACACAGCACTTTTCATCGATGGCCAAGGGGGCAAATGTGGCCACTGGCGGTCGGCGCCCGGCCAATGCCGGCAGCTTCTATGAAGCCACGGTGATCACTGGGCTGACAACCGAAATGCGCATGATGCAGGAAGAGCCCTTCGGCCCGCTGGCGCTCATGATCCCCTTCCGGGAGTTCGACGAGGCGATTGCCGAGGCAAACCGCCTCCCCTACGGGTTTGCCGCCTATGCCTGGACACGCTCGGCCGCCACCGCAACTGCGCTGGGGCAGCGGCTGGAGACTGGCATGCTGACGATCAACCACCTCGGCCTGTCTCTGCCGGAAACACCATTCGGCGGCATCAAGGATTCGGGCTACGGCTCCGAAGGCGGGGTGGAAGCCATGGAGGCCAATCTCAACCTCAAATTCATTTTGCAAACGGCCATCTGGCGCCGCCAGCGCTGCTCGCAAAAAACAAGGCCCGCAGAGCGGACCTTGTAAATATAAATTCTAAAGGAACGGATCGGCTGGCAAATTTTACTCGCCGGCCGCCGCCACCTCGCCAATCGCGACCTCTTCCAGCTCGATCTCGTGCATGCGGGCCTTGATAGCCAGATCGCCAAGCGGCGGGCCGGGGAAGCGCCGGCGCTCGATCGCGAACCAGCCGACCAAGAGAAGCCCCACGATGCCAATGAAATAGCTTTCCAATATCTGGGTAGGCGGCTGCAACCCAACCCAGATAATGAACACCGCACCGGCAATGGAGATGATTGCGAGCGGCTTGGACCAGACACCAAGCCGGAACGGGCCATATGTGCGCTTGCTCGACAGAAGGGCCGCGCCGATCGCCATGGCGTAGGAGAGCTGATAGAACAGCGCCGTGCCGGCGGTGAGGGCGGCGAAAGCCGATGAGTAAAGCGTCGCCCCGACACTAACAACCGCCGCAAGCCAGATAGCCGGTGCGGGTGTACGGAATTTATGCGAGACGTGACGCAGGAAGCTAGGCAGGCCCTTGTCGCGTGCGAAGGCGAAGATCGCGCGGGAGTAGCCCGTGAGACCGCAAGCGCCGCAGATGTAGGAGGCCAGCACCATTGCAACCGAAATGAAATCCTTGACGATGGTGGGTGCGGTGATCTGGCCAAACAAAGTGGCAAATGCATTGCCCGCCTGCTTGGCGACAGCCGGCTGGTCCGCCATGGCAAGGCCGATCACGGTGAGGATCACCAGCCCCATGACCGAGGAGAGCAGCACGGAGTTGAGCATCGCCCGCGGCACCGCGCGCGTCGCATCCTTCGTTTCTTCCGAAGTATGCGCCGAAGCGTCGTAGGATGTAATGATCCAGAGCGGCAGCAGCAGCGCATAGCCGAACACCAGCACCGGGTTATTGGTATGCGGTACCTGGCCGCCGCCGGCATCGCCGGTATTGTTCGTGTACATTATAATATGCGAAATATTCGCCGGGTGTATATTATAGAGCATGATGGCGACCAGCAGCACCGCGCCTACGAATGTAAGATAGGCACCAAACTCGCCAAGGCGCGCCAGGGTGCGAACGCCAACATGGTTCAGCAAAGCCTGGCTGCCGATGATGATCGAAACGCCAAGCACCTGCTGCCAATAGCCCCAACCCGACGTGTCGATATGCAACACCCAGCCAAGCAGCATCTGATTGAACAGCAGATAGGTGGCAACGGCCGTGCCGGCGATGGAGAAGGTATAGGCGAGAAGGTTGATCCAGGCCGTCGCCCAGCCCCAGCCGCGGCCGCCCAACGCCGAAGACCAATGGTACAATCCGCCGGCGGTGGGAATGGCGGAGCTGATCTCACCAAGCGCGGCAGAGGTCGCCACCGCGATGATGCAGCCAACAAAGAAGACAACGCTAACGCCGAACATGCCGGCGGTACTGATGCCCTGCTGCACATTCACACAACACGCCCAGAACAAACCAATAATCATAAAGGACAAAGCAAAATTGCCAAAGCCCGACATGCGGCGAGACAGTTCCTGCGCATAACCAAATTTATGCAAGGTCTCAGTGTCGTGCCGAAGGATTTCGTCTTCTGTTCGATCGGTCATCGCTAGTCTCCAGGTTAATTACGAGGGATTTGCATCAACAAAAGCAAACCCCGTGCCACTCCTGGAGGCGTGCACTAAAAATCATCCGAAAATGACCTGCCTATCGGAATTTTTCTTGAAATATCATTATGGCTTTTAAAATTTCTTAAAATCTGCCTCGCTGAGAAGCAGCAGGCCGGCCTTCGGCTCCTTAGAAAATCTAACATCCGCCCCCAAACACAACCGGTGCTTGGTTAGCTGCAAAATCTCAAAGGCAGGCCGGGAGAATCACAGATATGAGACGCATTGACACAAGTGCCGCCCTGCACGAGCGTAAGTTGTGCCCGCGCCAGTACCGGCAACCCTATAGCGCAACGCGCCGGCGCAGCGGTAACCACACAGCCCTGAACGGCGTATACTTATATAGATTGTCGTTTAACTGCAGAATTCGCGAAGAAACCGCTGGAGATTTCCCGGAAACTCACGTAGCGTTGCCATTTACGGCAATTATCAGACGGGCAGGGTTGAAACCCGTCCGGAAAATTCTCGGGGATATGCACGCGGCAGGGTTTTGACCAGCTTCTTGAATGATAAGGGGTTTAGTCATGCATGGGTCGTCGGCACATATCTCTCGTATCACGTCGATCGTGCAAAATCCGCTCCTGTTCAAGGAGTACGAGCGGCCGGAGTGGAAACTCTGGCGTCCCGGCATTTCCTCCTGGCAGCGCTGCTTCGATGAACACGGGCTCGATCCATCGCGCAAATGCGACCCGCAGACGCTCAGCTCGCCGGAGCTGCGCCAGCATAAGGAGATGATGGGGCGCGAGCTCAATATGGCGCGCGACGAGCTGGATAATCTCTTCCTCGCCGTGCGCGGCAGCGGCTACAGCGTGAGCCTGGCGGACCATACCGGGCTCGTGGTGCTGGAGCGCTCGGATTATAATAGCGAAACCTATTTTCCGCCGGACCGCCCCGGCACGCGCTGGTCCGAGCCGGAATGCGGCACGAATGGCATCGGAACCGCACTGCTAGAACGCCGGCCGGTCGCCGTGTATCATGACGATCATTTTTTCTCGGACCTTATCCATGTCGCCTGCATTGGCATGCCGGTATTCGATGTGGATGGACAGATCCTCGGTGCCATCAACCTGTCCATCCGCAATGAGCGGCTGTCGGAACAGACGCACCGGCTGATTTACGATGTTGCACGCGTTTCAGTGCAACGCCTCGAAGAGAAATTTTTCTATGCCCGCCATAACGGAGCACTCGTGGTGCGATTGAACACGGCTGAAGGGCCCGCCGCACTCCTGGCCCTGGGCGCGGATGAGGAGATACTCGGTTTTAACCGCATGGCAGGCCAGGCCCTGGCACTGCAGCCAGGTGCGGCCACCTCGCTCTGGGACCATTTTGAGCGGACGCCGAAAATTCTGGCGCAAGGCGATGAAGCGCCGGTCATTCTGAAGCGGCTCGGCAGCGACCATACGCTGCAGGCACGGGTAACGGCGCCCAATATTGTGGAAAAGGGCTACGCGCCACCGGCCTTGCTAAAGCCAGCACCCCGCACGGCCAAGCCCGTGGCGGCCTCGCCCGCCACACCGGGGCTGGATGCCTGTGCCGGCCAGGACATGCGCATGCAAGCCCATGTCAAACTTCTGCGTCGCCTGCGTGGAGCCAATTTGCCTGTGCTGCTGCTGGGCGAAACCGGCGTCGGCAAGGACACGCTTGCCCGCGCGATCCATACCGAGAGCGACCGCGCATCCGGCCCGTTCGTCGTCTTCAACTGTGCGGCCATACCGGAATCACTCATTGACAGTGAATTATTCGGCTATGGCGCGGGCGCCTTCACCGGCGCGAAAAAGGACGGGCATATCGGCCGCGTAAAAGCTGCCGATGGCGGAACGCTGTTTCTGGATGAGATCGGCGATATGCCGGTTACTTTGCAGACACGATTGCTGCGCGTGTTGGAAACCGGCGAGGTCACGCCGCTTGGCAGCGGGCGCGTGCAATATGCGGATATCAGGATCATCGCAGCGACGAATCAGGAGCTGGAAGTTCGCATCGCCGACGGGCGCTTCCGCCAGGATCTGTATCACCGGCTCGCCGGGCTGGTGCTCACTCTGCCGCCGTTGCGCGAGCGCGGTGACCTGGAGCAGCTGGTGCGGCAACTGCTCGAAAATACCGCCGGCGCCCGGCGCTTCATCGTTTCCGCCGCGGCAATGCAGGCGATGCGCGCCTATAGCTGGCCGGGCAATGTTCGCGAATTGCGGCATGTATTGCAACGCGCCGCCAAGCTCGCGGAATCCCATGTGATCGAGCTGGAAGATTTAATGCTTCCACAAAAGTCCCCCCCAATGGCGATGGCCCCCATGCGGATGAATACAGGAGTGCCCGCTGCTCATCCCGCTGGGGCCAAGGGGCGTGGAGCAAAAGAAATCGTGGCGCGCGCCGAGCGCGAGGTGCTGGAAGAGACGATGGGCGCACTCAAAGGCGATATCGACCTTGTGGCGCGGCAGCTCGGAATCAGCCGCGCCACACTCTATCGCAAGCTACGCTTGCACGGCATCAAGACCTCACAGCGCGGCCGGTAGCCGCTCCGGCGCCGCGGTCAGATCATGGCCTGCACCATGATTTCGACCAACAGGTCCGGCGTCGCGAGACGGGATTCAACAGTGGCGCGCGCCGGCTCGTGGCCCGGCGTTATCCATGCCATCCAAACCTCGTTCATGGCTCCAATATCAGCGATATCCTTCAGCCAGATATTGACGCTGACCATTTTGTCTTTATGCGAGGCTGCCTTCTCAAGATAGGCATCAATCTGCGCCAGCACGTTTTCCGTCTGCGCCGCAATGCCCGCATCACGGTTACGGGCTGTCACGCCGGAGAGAAAGGCAAAGCCACCCGCGGTGACGAGGCGCGAAAAGCGCCCATTGGACTCATAATTTTTTATCAAGGCATCACTCCCATTCGGTGAGAAAGTCTCATGCGTGAGATTGTTGAGATTCGCGGCGAGACCAGTTCAGTCAATCTTCACGATAACTGATTTAGTCTCAAGATATTGGGCAATATGCTCGATGCCGCTCTCCCGACCGTAGCCGCTCATTTTGAAGCCGCCGAACGGGATCGCCGGGTCCATGACGGCGTAGCAGTTCACCCAGACCGTGCCGGCACGAATGGCTTTTGCCGCGCGATGCGCCTTGCCGACATCGCGCGTCCAAACGCCACCGCCGAGGCCATAACTGGTGGCGTTGGCAATCAGCGTGGCATCATCGACGTCATCGAACGGAATCGCCGAGACGACCGGGCCGAAAATTTCTTCCCGTGCGATCCGCATATTATTATCGACATTGGCAAGCACCGTGGGTTTGACGAAATAGCCATCGGCGAGCGCGCCTTCAATCGCGCGCGCGCCGCCGACAGCCATGCGCGCGCCCTCACCTTTGCCGATTTCCAGATAATTGGTAACGCGGTCCAGCTGGGTTTGTGAGACCAGCGGGCCAATCTGGGTCTCAACATCCGTGGCATTGCCAAGCCGCAGCGCCGCGGCAAAATCGGCCACGCGCGCGACGAATTCATCATATACCGGGCGCTGCACCAGCAGCCTGGTGCCGGCGCTGCAAATCTGCCCGGAATTGCCAAATGCCGCCATGGCGGCACCTGGCACCGCGGCATCGAGATCAGCATCCGCGAAAATGATATCGGGGGATTTTCCACCGAGCTCGACCGTCACGCGCTTGATATTACCCTTCGACGCCTCGATGATCTTCCGGCCCGTAAAAGTGGAGCCGGTAAAGGCAATTTTGTCCACATCCATATGGGCCGCAAGCGCGGCACCTGCCACCGCACCATGGCCGGGCACGATATTCACAACACCGGGCGGCAGTCCTGCCTGCAGCAGCAGCTCCCCCAGAAACAGCGGGGTGAGCACGGCAAGCTCCGAGGGTTTGAGCACCATGGTGCAACCCGTGGCAATCACCGGCAGCAACTTCCAGAGTGTCGAGGTGGTCGGCGCGTTCCAGGGCAAGATGGCCCCGACCACGCCGAGAGGCTCCTTCAGCGTGTAGGAGAAATATTCGCCTGGCAGCGAATTCTGGATCGTGTCGCCCTGAATGGTCGTGGCAAGGCCAGCATAATACCGGATAAGGCCAAGCGCGCGCTGCCGACGCGAGCGTGTCAGCGTAATCGGCGCGCCCATTTCCAGCGTATCATAAAGACAAAGCGTCTCGAAATTCTCCTCCACCAGATCCGCGAATTTCAACAGAATATTCTGGCGCTCGAAAGGCGTCACCTGCCGCCAGCTGCCATCGAACGCACGCCGCGCCGCCGCAACCGCGCGCTCGATATCCTCTGCACCACCAAGCGCCACTGTCGCCAGCACCTGGCCGATGGAAGGGTTGATGGTGACAAAACTCTCGCCGCTGGCCGACTCCACCCATTTGCCGTCGATGAGCATTTTTTTGGTGCCAGCACTTGTCTGC
This sequence comes from Acidocella sp., assembly GCA_026224875.1. Taxonomy (GTDB): domain Bacteria; phylum Pseudomonadota; class Alphaproteobacteria; order Acetobacterales; family Acetobacteraceae; genus Acidocella. Next base: position 7,883 of record JAMFRU010000041.1, on the reverse strand, counting down.
GCGATGATTTCCTGAATTGCCGTCACCTTCAAAACTCCTTCATGGTTAGGCGCGAGCATAATGCGCCGGCAGAGGCATATGCAGATATCTCCGTCACCTCTACGATGTGCTTCCAGCAAGCAGTGTGCCAAACTCCCGTGAAGCTTTCTTGGCATGGTTGTTGCTGCGCTCCCGGAGACTAACGCGCCATGATCAGCGAACATACCGGCGCAATTTGGAGGAGACCGCATGGAGCAGTGTGTATTGGAGCCAGGAAAACTCTGGTGGAACTGGTTCGGCGAGCAGTATTTCGTGCCGCAATACAAAGCACTGCCAAAAACCGAGGAGGATGTGCGCCAGATCGTGCTCGCCGCACGCAAGCTCAACCTACCGCTGCGCGCCAGCGGTGCCGGGCATTCCAACCCGGCCATCGTGCCTACGCCGGGCGTGCATGTGGATTTCAACGCGATGAACCAGATCATCGCCGTGGATGAGGAAAAACTTCAGGTTACGTTTCAGCCGGGTATACGTGTCGGTGAATTGAGCCGGTATTTGAAGGGGCGCGGCATGTCGCTCAATAATCAGGGCGATATCGACACGCAGGCCGTGGCCGGCGCGTTGATGACGGGCACGCATGGGGCAGGCAAAACCCTGCCCTGCATGTCCAACCAGATGATTGCCGCGAGGATCGTCACGGCCGACGGTACATTCCTGGATTTATCGGCCGAGCACGACAAGACTTTGTTCAATGCATTCCAGACCTCACTGGGCATGTTCGGCTTGATCGTCTCCATCACCATTCAGGCCGTGCCCTCATATAATATTCTTAAACGCTCGTGGAACGCAGATACGGAGGACTGCATCGGCAAGCTGCATCACCTGCTGGATGAGAACCGCACATTCTGGTTCTTCTGGCTGCCCGTACTGGAATCGGCCAGCCTCTTCGAATTACCCGGTGGCGATGTGCCGAATATGGCAACGCGTGCGCACGACTTCTGCCATATGCGCAGCTATAATGCGGTACCGGCCGACGAGCCGGCGCCGCCATTGCAAACGGGCGAGGAATTCGGCCATAGTTCCGCGATCTTCCCCAACCAATACGTGCCGAATTTCCGCGAGATTGAATATGCGGTACCGTTTGAAAAATTTGAGGAATGTTTTGAGGAAATCCGAAGCCTGTTCAAAACAAAGTACCCGGAAGCGATGTATCCCGTGGAGTGCCGCGCGGTAAAAGCCGATGAGACATTTCTGAGTGCCTATGCCGAGCGCGATGGCTACGCGATATCCGTCTCAGGGCCGCTAGAATTCCCCACCTGGGGGATGCTGAACGATATCGACGTGATATTCGATAAATATGAGGGCCGGCCGCATTGGGGCAAGCATCATTTCATGTCGCCGGCGCGGCTAGAGCGGCTCTATCCGCGCTATGATGCGTTCCGGAAAATCCGGCGTGAAATCGATCCTCAAGGCGTCTTCCTGAACGATCATCTGCGGATGCTGTTCGCCTAGACAAACGCATGAAGGGCCTTTCCTTCATGCCGCGCGGCAATCATAAAATCTCAACTATGCGACTTGAGGCTGCGACATAACGACACGTGCCGCAGCCTATCCCTCCACCACCATGAACGCCGCAACGGCATAGAACTTGGCATGGATATTGCTGATTTGGTCGTTGAGTAATTCAAAATGCGGTGAAGTCTCGCCGCATACAAGACTGGAAGGTAACACACAATGAAACTCGGCTTGTTCATGATGCCGCTGCATAATTTTGGACGCGACTATCAAGAGGTGCTGCACGAAGATATCGAAGCAGTCCTCTATGCGGAGGAGCTTGGCTTCGAAGAATTCTGGTGTGGTGAACATTACACCTCTTCCGTTGAACCAATCCCCTCGCCGATGATGTTTCTCTCGTATCTCGCCGCGCGCACGAGCAAGATCAAACTTGCGACAGGCGTCGCATGCGTGCCGCATTATCACCCGGCCATGATCGGTTCTGACGCCGCCTTCCTTGATCATCTCAGCGGCGGGCGCTTCATTTTCGGTGTCGGACCAGGCGGGCTGGCGTCTGACTGCGAATTGATGGGCACGCTGGAGATGAACAGGGGCGATATGGTCGTCGATTCGGTCGAGATGATTCAAAACATCTGGAACACCGAGCCGCCATATGATTTGCAAGGTAAATATTGGTCGGCCAAAATCGAGAACAACTATTATCCCGATATCGGGTTGGGCAGTATCGTCAAGCCGCTCCAAAAGGATGGCCCGCCGATCGCCATTTCAGCCGCCAGCCCGTACTCCAGCACAATGAAGATCGCCGCGGCGAAAGGCTGGATGCCGATTACCGCGAATTTCATCGCTGAATGGAGTGCGGCCACGCATTGGCCGGTTTACGAGGCCGCCGCGAAGGCCGCCGGACGCGTGGCGGATCCCTCCATCTGGCATGTCGCACGCAGCATCCATGTGGCTGATACGGATGCCGAGGCAGAGGCATTCGTGAAGCAGGATAGCGGCGTGTTCGACTGGTATTACGACTATCTCTGGCGGGTCTATGATCGGGGCAATACCAAAGCCCTGATCGTTGCCAATGAAGGGGATGACCCCGCGGCGCTGACGCATAAAACAATGCGCGACGAATTCACCATCTACGGCTCGCCCGAAACAGTGGTAAAGCGGCTGCTGGCCTTCCGTGAGAAAACTGGGGATTTCGGCACATTGCTGATGGCAGCACATGATTGGCAAAACAAGGCCGCGATGAAGCGCTCGATGGAATTAATGGCCAAAGACGTTATGCCAGCGCTGAATGCTGCAATCGGCGCAGAGGCAACAAAGCAGGCAGCGGAATAGCCGGCAACTATTCCGGCTTTATTTGATGGCCGGTTTGCCTCAAGCTGAGTGCAACCGGCAAAACTGAGGTAGTATTTATGGTTGACTATATTGTGGTAGGTGGCGGCTCCGCAGGTTGCACCATTGCCGGGCGCCTGAGTGAAGATGGGGATTCCAAAGTCGTCCTGTTCGAAACCGGGCCGGCCGATACCAATCCGTATATCCATCTACCCGTCGCCTATTACAAAACCGCCAAAGGGCCGTTGCTGAACCGCTTCACCATCACTCCCGGCCCCGATAACCGCCTCAAGGAAATGACCATGGTTCAGGGTCAGGTTCTGGGCGGCGGCAGTTCGGTGAACGGGATGGTCTATATCCGCGGCTGCCCCGAGGATTATAACTGCTGGGAAGCCCTCGGCTGCCCCGGCTGGGGCTATAAGGACGTTCTACCATTTTTCAAATATGCTGAAGACAACACAAAATTTTCTAATGATGTCCACGGCGTCGGCGGCCCGCTTGGTGTATCGGACCAGCTGCATACCAGCCAGCTGACCATGGCGTGGCTGCAGGCCTGCCAGGAGGCCGGCTTGCCGTTCAACCCGGATTTCAACAGCGGCACGCAAGCCGGCTGCGGGCTGTATCAGGTGACGGTAAAAAACGGCAAACGCTGCAGCGCGGCCACGGCCTATTTGAAACCTGCAAGGCAGCGCGCAAATCTTTCGGTCCGCACCGGTCAACGGGTTCTGCGTATTATTGTTGAAGCGGGCCGCGCCATGGGCGTGGAATATGTGGAAAAGGGCCGCACCAAAACTTTACGCGCGGAACGCGAGGTGATTATTTGCTCCGGCGCCATTGGTTCGCCGCGCCTGCTGTTGCTGTCAGGTATAGGCCCGGCCGCTCATCTGCGCGAGGTCGAGATCCCCGTGGTGCATGACCTGCCCGGCGTCGGTCAGAATTTGCAGGACCATGTGGATATGTTCCTGACCCACGAACTCACCGGCCCGTATAGCTACGATAAATACAAGAAACTTCGTTGGCAGGCCGCGGCCGCTTTGCAATATGCCCTGTTCGGTAATGGGCCAATCACATCCAATGTATGCGAGGGCGGCGCCTTCTGGTGGGGCGACAAGAGCGATCCGCTACCGGATCTGCAATTTCACTTTCTCCCCGGTGCCGGCATTGAAATCGGCTTGGATACGGTACCAAGCGGCAATGGCAGCACGCTGAATATCTGCCACACCAGGCCGCGCTCACGCGGCACGGTCGCCTTGCGCAGCGCCAACCCTGATATTCCCCCCGTGGTCGCGCCGAATTATCTCTCCGACCCGCATGACCTCGGCGTGTTCGTCGAAGGCGTAAAACTCGGCGAAGAAATCATGCGGCAAAAATCACTACAGAAATATGTCGACAGGATATTTCTGCCGCGCGAGCCACTGAAGACCCGCCAGGATTATGAGAATTTTATCTGGGCCAACGCCCAAGGCGCGCTGCACCCAAGTGGCGCCTGCCGGATGGGTAGTGATGAGATGGCCGTGGTCGACACATCGCTGCGCGTGCACGGGCTGGATGGTTTGCGGATTGCGGATACATCCATCATGCCGAAATTGATCTCCGGAAACACGAACGCGCCGGCCATCATGATCGGTGAACGTGCGGCATATTTTATCAAGGGCAACAAGGCCGCTCTCGCGGCATAGTCTGGAGCATTATCAATGGAGACGGTATCTTTCACGCAAATGAAAGACGGCACGCGGGAGGATTACCTGCTGATCCGCCGGCTGGAGCGCGGCTATTTTGCCGGAACGCCGCGGCGTGTGTTGGCGGAACTTGCGCTGCAAGGCCAGGAGACGATCGAGGGCTATCAAATCACCCGGCTTGAACATGCGCTGCAATCGGCAACACGGGCAAAGCGCGAAGGAGCGGATCTCGACTGGATCATGGCGGCACTTCTGCATGACATTGGTGACGGGCTGGCGCCGCAGAATCACGACCAGATGGCAGCCTCCATCCTGCGGCCTTTCATGCGCGAGGAATGCAGCTGGGTTGTCGAAAACCACGGCATATTCCAAATGGTTTATTACGCACAGCATTACGAAGGCTGGAACCAATTTGCCCGCGAGAGGTTTCGTGGATATAAATATTTTGATAGTGCCGTAGAGTTTTGCGAACGCTGGGATCAATCCTCCTTCGACCCCGAGTACAATAGCGAATCTCTGTTGCATTTCGCGCCGATGGTCGAAGAATTTTTCTCTCGCAAACCCTATACACCGGAATTCATCCGCTCAGGCGAAGCGCTCGGCCTGCCGGTATTGGATGCTATATCATAATGAATATCGCAATTTCCATGGCCGGCCGCAAGCGAGTCGCCGTCATCGGCGGCGGCGCTGTGGGTGTCTCCACCGCATTATGGCTTCAACGCGATGGGTGCGAGGTCACGATCATCGACCCGAATGAGGGGCTGGGCGAAGGCGCGTCCTTCGGTAATGCCGGTTGCTTGAATCCGAGTTCGATTATACCGATGTCCATGCCTGGCAATCTGTCGAAAGTTCCGGGCTGGCTGCTGGATCCGCTCGGGCCATTGACCATACGCTGGCAATACCTCCCCAAAATCGCCCCATGGCTGATGCGCTTCGTTGCCGCCGGTACTGAACCACGGGTGCGCAAACAAGCAAGCGCCTTGAAGGGGCTGTTGCACGACACCGTCGGCCTATATCAGGAGCTGGCGGAGCCGGATGCATCGCAAAAGTTCATAAAACGCAACGGACATCTGATTGTTTATCGCACGCAGGCGGAATATAAGAATGACAGACTCGGCTGGCAGTTACGCAGAGAGCATGGCATTTCCTTCGATGTTCTCGATAGCCATGAATTGCACCAGCTCGAGCCGGCTTTATCGCGCGATGTAAATGTCGGGATATTTTTCCCGCATAACGGCTATACCACGAATCCGAACGCCTTGGTGCGCGCACTCGGCGAAAATTTTCTGCACAACGGCGGCGTCATCAAACAAGGAACCGCCAAAGACTTCATCTTTCAAGACGACAAGCTGCAGGGCGTTATGGTGAATGATACGATCATGCAGACGGACGCCGCCGTCGTTTGCGCTGGCGCGCGCTCCCTGCCCTTCGTACGCACCTGTGGTGACAATGTGATGCTCGACACTGAACGCGGCTATCATATCATGATCAAAAATCCCGAAGCCGTTCTTAACCGCTCGATCATGGATGCTACCGGAAAATTCGTCGCTACACCAATGGAATTTGGTTTGCGACTGGCAGGCACTGTAGAGTTTGCAGGGCTTGATGCTGCACCCGACTGGCGTCGGGCACGAATTTTAACAAAACTGGGGCGCGCTTTGTTCCCATCCTTATTGGCGGACTACCCGGAGGAGCGGCTTTCACTTTGGATGGGATTCAGACCCAGCATGCCAGACTCCCTCCCAGTGATCGGCACATCCCGGCGCAGCCAGGATGTCGTCTATGCTTTCGGGCATGGACATGTCGGCCTGGCCGCCGGCGCGCGCACCGGTTTACTGGCAGCAGATTTGGTGATGCAGCGCACGGCACATATCGATATTTCGGCTTTTTCTCCGCGGCGTTTCTAAAGCAGGCAGCTTAAGGGTTGAAATATGTTTGACTACATCGTTATCGGCAGCGGCTCCGCGGGCAGCACAATCGCCGGCAGGCTCTCGGAATTCGGGCGCAACAGCGTATTGATTCTCGAAGCTGGAGAGTCCGACAAGAGATTGCCGATCATGATGCCCGCGGCAACCTATCTGAAGGCGATTGCCAATCCCAAATTCGACTGGCACTACAAGGCGGCATCCGACCCAACCCGCAACGGGCGCGCCGATTACATGCCACGCGGGAAAGTCCTCGGCGGCAGCAGCTCCATCAACGGCATGTGCTATGTCCGCGGACAGCCCGAGGATTTCGACGACTGGGCCGAAAGCGGTTGCAAGGGATGGTCCGCGGCCGATGTTTTGCCTTATTACAAACGCTCGGAAGGCAATGAAAATGGTGCAAGTGAATTTCACGGCGCCGAAGGCCCGCTCACAGTTTCCAACATCCGGGAGCGGCACCCGCTTTCCGATGCATTTTTAGCGGCGGCCGGTACTGCCGGGCTGCGCGTCACCCAGGATATTAACGTACCACCGCATGACGGGATCGGCTATATCCAGGTCACGCAAAAAAACGGCTGGCGCTGCAGCGCCGCGCGGGCCTTTCTATGGCCTGCGATAAAGCGCAAGAATGTCAAACTCGTGACGCATGCGCATGTAAGGCGTGTGCTGTTCGAAGGCAGGCAGGCTTGCGGCGTGGAATATACGCATGGCGGCAACACCCTAACCGCGAAGGCAAGAAATGCCGTTGTGGTCTGTGCCGGCGCTTTATCCTCACCGCAGCTGTTGATGCTCTCCGGTATCGGCCCCGCGGCGCATCTGCGCGACAAAGGCATTGACGCGATCGAGGATATTCCCGGCGTCGGCCAAAATTTTCATGACCACCCCGGCACGAATATCAGTGTCGAAGTGACTTTACCGACGTATAATATGATGAAGAAACTTTACCAGCATCTGTACTACGGCGCGCAATGGCTTTTTACCGGCACAGGGCCAGGCTCGACACCAGATGCGCATGTCATCGGTTTCACCCGCTCCAATCCGCAGAGTAATCGCTGCGACCTGCAGTATCATTTTACTCCCGCTGGCTATGATTTAACCGAGACGGGGCCAACACTTTTTGATATACCGGCAGTCACAGGCTACACCAATGTCCACCGGCCCTGGTCACGCGGCTGGATCCGCCTGAAAACGGCCAACCCCTTCGATCAACCCGAAATCCAGCCCAATTTGTTTGAGGATTCGCGGGACATGGACACGCTGATTACAGGCTCGCGCATTCTACGCCGTATTTTCCAAGCCGAGCCCATGGCCCAGTTCGTTAAACGCGAACTGATACCAGTCATCGCGGTCTCTGACTCTTTGTACGATTCCGAAATTCGGCTGGGCTGTGATTCACTGAGGCGCGCCGATTCGGGTGCGGGAGGTGGGTATGGGTCGGCCGGTTGAGATCACGAATTTG
>JAMFRU010000040.1 GCA_026224875.1 Acidocella sp. | reverse complement strand
CGCCGCCCGCACCGTAGAAGACACATGGAAAGGCATTGGAAGCCTGCTCTGTGCATTCTCACCACAGGAATGCGCAAATTACCTCAAAAATTCCGGGTACGCGTCAATTTGAGAATATCAGACTCTAAGCGCGGTTTTGGCGGCGGCTTGGGCCGTTGTTGTGCTCATGCTGCCATCGGCGGCTTGGGCCATATAATATTCGGCAATTGAGGCGCTGGCTGCATCGAGCGCGGTGATCTGGGCCTGTTTGGCGTTCATCTCCATTCGGTAGCTTAGGTAAAGGGCGGTGGAGGTGCCGGAGCCCATGAGGGTGAGGGCGATGAGAAAGAGCAGCATGAACTGCCAGGTGATGGAAATTCGGCCGAGAAGGCGGGACATGCGAGGCTCCAGTGCAACCCCCGCTGCGGTGCGAGGATGGCTAGGGCTTACGGCAACCTAAATAAGGGCTCGTTAATTTTGGGGCGGGGGTGATGCTTCACGTGAAGCATCACCGGGAGGCGGGAGATTAATGCTTCACGTGAAGCATTAGCCGTTCAAAAGGGCGAGCAGTGAGTCCAGCTGGTCCAAATCGGTGTAGTTGAGGGTGACGGCGCCGCCTTTGCCGTTGAATTTGATCTGGACTTTTAGGCCCAGACGTTCAGACAGGCTGTTGGCCAAGGCTTCGACGTCGGAATCCGCGCGCGGGGCGGTGCCGGCGGCGATTTTGGCGGGGCGGGTGGCTTGGGCGGCCAGGGCTTCGGTTTGGCGGACGGAGAGATCGCGTTTTACGATGTCTTTCGCGGCTTTGAGCGGGTCTGGGTGGGTGAGCAGGGCGCGGGCGTGGCCGGCGGTGATTTTGCCCTGGCGCAGCATGGCGCGGACCGGCTCGGGGAGTTTGAGAAGGCGGATGATGTTGCCGATATGGGCGCGGGATTTGCCGACGGCCTCGCCGAGTTTGTCCTGGCTCAGGCTGAATTCCTCGAGCAGGCGCTTGTAACCTTCGGCTTCTTCTATGGCGTTGAGGTCTTCGCGCTGCAGGTTTTCGACCAGGCCGGCGGCCATGGCGTCACTGTCGGAGAGCGGGCGGACCAGGACGGGGACTTCGTGCAGGGAGATGCGCTGAGCGGCGCGCCAGCGGCGTTCGCCGGCGATGATCTGGTAATGGTCTGGGCGGCCGGGGGTGGGGCGGACCAGGAGGGGCTGGAGGATGCCGCGCTGGGCGATGGAATCTGCCAGCTCCTGTAGTGCGGATTCGTCCATTTCCTGGCGGGGTTGAAACGGGCTGGGTTCCAGCATGTCGACTGGGAGTTGCTGCACGCCGGGGGCGGTGGTGCTTTGCGGCGCGGCAGCTTCGCCCAGGAGGGCGGCCAGGCCGCGGCCGAGCCGTTTGGGTTGTTCTTTCATGCTCATGCCACCACCCTCCGGGCTTTCGATCTGCGTAGAAATTCAGCGGCCAGCGCTAGATAGGCCTGCGCGCCGGTGGAGCGGAAATCATAAAGCAGGACGGGGATGCCGTGGCTAGGGGCTTCGGTGATGCGGATGTTGCGGGGGATGGCGGTTTCAAACACTTGGGTTTTGAAATAGCCGCGGACGTCAGTGCTGACCTGTTCAGAAAGGTTGTTGCGCTTGTCGGTCATGGTCAGGACGATGCCTTCCAGTTCGAGGCTGGGGTTTAGGCTGCGTTTGACCATCTCGATGGTGCGGATCAGCTGGGAAATGCCTTCCAGGGCGAAGAACTCCGCTTGGAGGGGGACGAGGACGGCGTCTGCGGCGACGAGGCCGTTCAAGGTGAGCAGGCCCAGGCCGGGGGGGCAGTCTATGAAGATGACGTCGGCGTCGCACCCCTGTGCAAAGGCGTTGCGGAGGAGGAATTCGCGGCCGTCTTGCTGGCTGAATTCCATGTCTGCGCCGATGAGATCGGGGACGGCGGGGACGATCGAGAGGTTTTCGACGCTGGTTTGCAGGGTAGCTTCGGCGAGCGTGGTTTCGCCGGCGAGCAGGGCGTAGGTGCCGCCCTCGCGGAGCTCATGGCCGATGCCAAGGCCGGTACTGGCATTGCCTTGCGGGTCTATGTCGATGAGGAGGATTTTGAGGCCGCCCACGGCAAGGGCGGCTGCCAAGTTGATGGCGGTGGTGGTTTTACCGACGCCGCCTTTCTGGTTGGCGATGGCGATGATGCGCGGGCGTTTAGTCTGGTCCGGCATGGTGGAGCTGGCTCACTTTCAGGATACAGAGGTCGCCCCATGCGGGGTCCGTTATGCGCTCCGCATGCATGTGCCAGAGGGGGGTTGCGGCAGTCAATTCGTCTGCCGCGGCGCGGCCTTTGGGGAAGAGGCAAATGCCGCCTGGGGCCAGATGCGGGGCGGCGAGGCTGAGCAATTTATCGAGCGGGGCCAAGGCTCTGGCGGTGATGAGGGGGGCGGGTGCGATTTCTGCGGTTTCGATGCGGGTGTTGTGAATTTTTGCGGGCGCACCGGTTTTGCGGGCGGCTTCCATGAGGAAGATGGCTTTGCGGCTGTCTGACTCTATGAGGTCGAATGGGATGCCGGTGGCGATGCACAGGGCGAGGCCGGGAAAGCCGGCGCCGGAGCCGAGATCGATGGCGCGGGTTGTGTTGGCGGGGATGTAGGGGAGCAGGCGGAGGGAGTCCTGGATGTGCCGCTCCCAGATGTGGGGCAGGTCCGATTTGCTGATCAGGTTGATTTTGGGCGACCATTTTTCGACGAGAGCGGCGTAAAGGCGCAAGGTGGCTTCACTCATGCGGCCGCTCATGCGGCACGGCGGGATTTTTTCAGGGCGGCGAAAATGGCGCCGAGGGCGGCGGGGGTCATGGCTTCGATACGGCCGGCGGCGGCCAGGGATTGCGGGCGGGTGCGCTCCAGTTTTTCGCGCAGTTCGTTGGAGAGGCCGCCGATGGTGGTGTAGTCGAGGGATTCGGGGATGCGGACGGCTTCGTCGCGTTCGCGGGCTTTGATCTCGTGGTCCTGGCGGGAGAGATAGCCGGCGTAATGCTGGTCGGCGCGCAGGATGTTTGCGGCACGGGATTCGCCTGTGGGTTTGTTGTTGAAGGCTGCTAGCTCCGATTGGAGGGCGGCGAAGTTGGTTTCGCGCGCGGTGCCGATGCAGTTCCAGGCGAGGCCCAGTGGGGTTAGGCGGAGCTCGGCGTTGTCGGCGCGGAGTTGCAGGCGGTATTCGGCGCGCGAGGTGAACATGCGGTAGGGTTCTGTCACGCCTTGGGTGACGAGGTCGTCGATTAGCACGCCGATGTAGGCTTGCGCCCTGGTGAGGGTGATGGGGGCGTTGCCGCCGGCGGTGCGGGCGGCATTCAGCCCGGCGATGAGGCCTTGGGCGCCGGCTTCCTCGTAGCCCGTGGTGCCGTTGATCTGGCCGGCGAGGTAGAGGCCGGGGAGGGGTTTTACAGCCAAGGAATGGTCGAGGGCGCGGGGGTCCACGTAGTCGTATTCCACCGCGTAGCCGGGGCGCAGGATTTTTGCGTGCTCCAGGCCGGGGATGGAGTGGAGCAGGAGTTCCTGGACATCCAGCGGTAGGGAGGTGGAGATGCCGTTGGGGTAGATGGTGTCGTCGTCCAGGCCTTCGGGTTCCAGGAATATTTGGTGGCCGGGCTTTTCGGAGAAGCGGACAACTTTGTCCTCGATGGAGGGGCAATAACGAGGACCGCGGCCGGCGATGTTGCCGCCGTAAACCGCTGATTTATGGATGTTTTCACGGATGATTTGATGGGTTTGTTCCGTGGTTTTGGTGATACGGCAAGAGATTTGCTGGTTGGTGACGGCGGCTGTGAGGGCCGAGAAGGGCTCGGGCGGGTTCTCGCCTTTGTCTTCAGCGAGGGCCTCCCAGTCGATTGTGGATTTTGCCAGGCGTGGGGGGGTGCCGGTTTTGAGGCGGCCAAGGGGGAGGTTGAGGCGGGCTAGGGAGGCGGCCAGGCTGATGGAGGGGGCGTCGCCGATGCGGCCGCCGGATTTCATTGTGTTTCCGAAATGAAGAATGCCGTTGAGGAATGTGCCGGTGGTGAGGACTACGGCGGCGCAAGCGATGGTTTTGCCATCCGCGAGGGTGACTCCGGTGATGTGGCCGTTGCTTTGTTCCAGCGCGGCGGCTTCGCCTTCCAGGATGGTGAGGTTGGGCTGGGCGGCCAGCAGGGCTTGGATGGCGTTGCGGTAGAGTGCGCGGTCGGCCTGGGCGCGGGGGCCGCGGACGGCGGGGCCTTTGCCGCGGTTGAGGAGTTTGAAATGGATGCAGGCGGCGTCCGCGGCTTTGCCCATGAGGCCGTCCAGGGCGTCGATCTCGCGGACGAGGTGGCCCTTGCCGATGCCGCCTATGGCGGGGTTGCAGGACATCTCGCCCAGGCGGTCTGCGCGCTGGGTGACGAGTAGGGTGCGGGCGCCGAAGCGGGCGGAGGCTGCTGCTGCTTCCGTGCCGGCGTGGCCGCCGCCTATGATGATGACGTCGTAGATCATGGCGGGGGTTTAGCTGGATTGTTGGGGGAATGCCACGGGATTTGGTGGTGGCCCGGTATGTGCGCCCGGGCCGTTTAAGCGTCGCATTCCGGTTGGGCGGCCTCAAGGACGCTTGCGCGCCGCCAAGAGGCGGTGGGCGTCGTGCGCATGCACGCATTCGCATGACGCGCATGCACGTGACGCGCATGCACGCATTCGCGTGACGCCCACCCTTGACCCCGCCCAACCGGAATGCGGAGGGGATTTATGGCCGGGACGGAGAAACGGCGTTCAACCGAACTGAGAAACATTTTGTAGTTTGGGTGATACGGCAGCTGGGGGCTGGCTACCGCAGGCTGGCGTTTAGTTTGTCGAGGACGGTGCCGCCGGGGCAGAGGGTGGCCTCGGACAATTCGTTGAGGGGGGTGGTGGTGGTGCCGAGGAGGTCGTGCATGTCGTCGGCGGTGGGGTCTACGTAGAGCAGGCCGGTGACGATTTCGCCCTGGGCTTTGCGTTGCTCGAGGAAGGTGAAGGCGGCGGCGCGGTCGCTTGGGTCGTAGTCGGACTCTCCGAGTTTGCGCAGGCGGAGGAGTGAGCCGTCGTGCTGGCGGACGATTTCCGTGGCGCCGGGGGCGTAGTCTACGATGATTTCTTCTTTTTCGACGATGACGTCGAGGAAGTTTACCGCCTCATTATGTTCGCGGACGTAATCAAAGCTTTTCGTGGAGCCCTGGTGGTTGTTGAAGGTGACGCATGGGGAAATGCAGTCGATGAAGGCGGCACCTTTATGCGACAAAGCGGCTTTGATGAGGGGGACGAGTTGCCCTTTGTCGCCCGAAAAACTGCGGGCGACGAAAGTGGCACCTAGTTGCAGGGCCATGCCGACGAGGTCGATGGCTTCGTCTTTATTGGTGGCACCGGATTTGCTCTTTGCACCTTTGTCCGAGGTGGCGGAGAACTGGCCTTTGGTGAGGCCGTAAACGCCGTTGTTCTCCACGATGTAGGTCATGTTCACGCCGCGGCGCATGGCGTGGGCGAATTGGCCGAGGCCGATGGAGGCGGAATCGCCGTCGCCGGAAACGCCGAGATAGATGAGGTCGCGGTTGGCGAGGTTCGCACCCGTTACGACCGAGGGCATGCGGCCATGTACGGCGTTGAAGCCGTGCGAATTCCCTAAGAAATATGTGGGGGTTTTGGAAGAGCAGCCGATGCCGGAGAGTTTGGCGATGCGATGTGGGGGGAGATCGAGCTCGAAACAGGCGCGTACGATGGCGGCCGAGATGGAGTCGTGGCCGCAGCCGGCGCAGAGGGTGGAGACCGCACCTTCGTAATCGCGTTTGGTGAAGCCGAGGGAATTACAGCCGAGGCCGGGATGGTGAAGTTTGGGTTTGGGGAGGAAGCTCATAGGGCACTCCTGGCTTCGAGAATTTGGGCTGCCGGCAAAAAGCCTGCGATTTTGTCGATAATGTTGGTGGCGGTGATGGGTGAGCCATCGAAATGCACCGCGCGTTTGAGTTTGGCGGGGTTTATTTCGAGCTCGTTGATGAGCATGCTGCGCAGCTGGCCGTCGCGGTTTTGCTCCACGACGAAAATTTGCTCGTGTGAAGCAATGAAATTGCGGACATCGTCGTTGAAGGGGAAGGCGCGGATGCGGAGCAGGTCAATGTCGATGTTGTGTTTTGTTAGAATGTCCTGGGCTTCGCGCATGGCCGCACTGGTGGAGCCGTAATAGATGGCGCCGATTTTCGTTTCGGTATCGGCGGAGCGGATTTGCGGCGCGGGGACGAGGGTTTCGGCGGTGCGGAATTTTGCCAGCAGGCGCTGCATATTGTCCACGTAAGCGGCACCGGATTCTGTGTATTTTGCGTAGCGGTCCTTCGACGTGCCGCGCGTAAAATAGGCGCCGCGGGTGGGGTGCGTGCCGGGGTAGGTGCGGGTGGGGATGCCGTCGCCATCGGTGTCGAGATAGCGGCCGAAATCTTTGGCCGTGTTCAGCTCTTCGGAGGTCATGACTTTGCCGCGATCCATGCGCCGAGAATCGTCCCAGGTTAGGGGGCGGCAGAGGCGTTCGTTCATGCCGATGTCGAGGTCGAGCATAACGAAGATGGGGGTCTGCAGGCGGTCTGCCAGGTCAAACGCTTCGGCGCCGAAGAGGAAGCTTTCGTGCGGGTCTTCGGGGAAGAGGAGGACGTGTTTGGTGTCGCCATGCGAGGCGTAGGCGGCGGCGAGCAGATCGCATTGCTGGGTGCGGGTGGGCATGCCGGTGGAGGGGCCGGCGCGCTGTACGTCGAACAACACGGCGGGGATTTCGGCGAAATAGGCGAGGCCCAAGAACTCCTGCATCAGCGAGATGCCGGGGCCGGAGGTGGCGGTGAAAGCGCGGGCACCGTTCCAGGCGGCACCTATAACCATGCCGATGGAGGCAATCTCGTCCTCGGCCTGGATGATGGCGAAATTGTTCTGGCCGGTTTCCTTATCCACGCGGTAGCGGCCGCAGTATTTTGTGAAGGCCTCTACGAGTGAGGTGGAGGGGGTGATGGGATACCAGGCGGCGACTGTGGCGCCGGAATAGACAGCACCCAAAGCGGCGGCGGTGTTGCCGTCGATGGAGATACGGTCGCCGACTTCGTTCGAGCGGCGGATGGTGAGGCCGATGGGGCAGGTGAGGTGTGTGAGCGCGTAGTTCCGGCCGACGTGCAAAGCGTGGATGTTGGGCGGGATCAGTTTTTCCTTGGCGCGGAACTGTTCTTTGAGGAGGGTCTCGATGACCTCGATTTCGATGTCGAGCAGCGCCGCCAGCGCGCCGACATAGATGATGTTTTTGAAGAGCTGACGCTGGCGGGGATCGGAGTATTCGTGGTTGCATAATTCCGTCAGCGGCATGCCGATGATGTTGATGTCGTCGCGGAATTTGCTGTGCGGGATGGCTTTGGTGGAATCGTAGAAAAGATAGCCGCCGGGGACGATGGAGGCGATGTCCTGGTCCCAGGTTTGCGGGTTCATCGCGACCATGAGGTCGGTGCCTTCGCGGGCGCCCAGATAGCCGGCTTCTGACACGCGCATTTCATACCAGGTGGGCAGCCCCTGGATGTTGCTGGGAAAAATGTTGCGCGGGGCGACGGGCACACCCATGCGGATGATGGATTTGGCGAATAGCTGATTGGCGCTGGCGGAGCCGGAGCCGTTGACGTTGGCGAATTTTACGACGAAGTCGTTGACGGCCGCTATAACAGAGACGGCCGTGCCTTCGTTTTTTACGATTTGCAGCATGAGGACCCCGCTTTGTCGGTCGCTTTCGCAGTATTGAACAGGAAGCGTTGCATGTCCCAGGCGCCGGTGGGGCAGCGCTCGGCACACAGGCCGCAATGCAGGCAGACGTCTTCGTCTTTCACCATGACATGGCCGGTTTTGAGGTCGCTGGAGATGTAGAGATCTTGCGTCAGGTTTTGCGCTGGGGCGTTGAGGCGGGTGCGCAGGTCGTCCTCGTCGCCGTTATCTACGAAGCTTATGCAATCGACGGGGCAGATGTCGTTGCAGGCGTCGCACTCTATGCAGAGGTTTTCAGTGAAGACGGTTTGCACGTCGCAATTCAGGCAGCGTTCGGCTTCGGCGAGGGCCAGGACGGGGTCGAAGCCGAGTTCGACCTCGGCTTTGATGTTGCACAGGACGAGGGCTTTTTCCGCGTGCGGGACGAGGTACCGCCGGTCATCGGAAATCTCGTTGCCGTAGCTCCACTCGTGGATGCCCATTTTCTGACTGGCGAGGGTAACGTGCGGCGGGGGGCGGTCGCCCAAGGATTTATCGCTGCAGAGCAGGTCGATGGAGATGGCGGCTTCGTGGCCATGTGCGACGGCCCAGATGATGTTTTTGGGGCCGAAGGCGGAATCGCCGCCGAAGAAGATTTTTTCATGCGTGGAGCGGTAGGTGGTCTCGTCCACGATCGGCATGCCCCATTTATCGAATTCGATGCCGATGTCACGCTCGATCCAAGGAAAAGTGTTTTCCTGGCCGACGGCGACGAGGACGTCGTCGCAGGGGATGTGGATGTCGGGTTCGCCGGCGGGGACCAGGTTGCGGCGGCCTTTGGCATCGTATTCGGCCTTTACTTTTTCGAAGATCAGGCCGGTGAGTTTGCCATCTTCATGGGTGAATTCCTTCGGCACGAGGAAATTGAGGATGGGGATGTCTTCATGCATCGCGTCCTTTTTCTCCCAGGGAGAGGCCTTCATTTCCTCGAAGCCGGAGCGGACCACGACCTGTACGGACTCGCCGCCGAGGCGGCGGGCGGAGCGGCAGCAATCCATGGCGGTGTTGCCGCCGCCGAGCACGATAACGCGTTTGCCGATGCTGGTGACGTGGCCGAAGGAGATGGAGGAGAGCCAGTCTATGCCCAGATGGATGTTTTCGGCGGCTTCGGTGCGGCCGGGGAGGTCGAGGTCGCGGCCGCGCGGGGCGCCGGTGCCGACAAAAATGGCGTCGTAATTCTCATCCAAGAGCGATTTCAGGCTGTTTACGCGCTCGCCGTAGCGGCGGGTGATGCCCAGGTGCTCGATGTAGCCGCATTCCTCGTCCAGCACGCTGTCTGGCAGGCGGAATTTGGGGATTTGCGTGCGCATCATGCCGCCGCCGGCGTTGCCGTCGTCGATGATGGTGATGTCGTAGCCCAGCGGGGCGAGGTCGCGCGCCACGGTGAGGGAGGCCGGGCCTGCGCCGATGAGGGCGATGTGTTTGCCGTTTTTGGCGGTGGGCACGTTCGGCAGGCGGGCGGTGATGTCGTCCTTATAGTCGGCGGCGACGCGTTTGAGGCGGCAGATGGCGACCGGCTGTTCCTCGACCCGGCCGCGGCGGCAGGCTGGCTCGCAGGGGCGGTCGCAGACGCGGCCCAGAATGCCGGGGAAGACGTTGGACTGCCAGTTGAGCATGTAGGCGTCGGAATACCGGCCGGCGGCGATGAGGCGGATATATTCAGGCACCGGCGTGTGGGCCGGGCAGGCATATTGGCAATCGACGACTTTATGAAAAAAGCCGGGATCGGTTATATTGGTTGGTTGCAAACCAAATTCCTCCGTACAGCCCAGTATGCGGGCCTGAAGGGAAGCAGTGACTTAAGTTTGGTCTTAAGTGCAGTTGCCAGAATTCGGGCTGCTAGCGGGTCTTTTTTATCGCAACCCGGACGGCGGCTGCGTGGCTGGGAGCATAGACAGATATTTCGTGGCCGGGCAATGGGACGCAGCAAGGGGAAAATCCGGGTTTCCGCCATGTTTCCGCAGCGCGATATAAGGAATTTGGCGATTTGATTACCCTGGCTGCGATACCTATATGCCAATGACATTGCAGTGTTGTGGATAAGGAAGGCGAATGATGACAGAACGGGGGGAAGAAGATCACGCGATGACCGCCCCGGCCTGCCGGATAGCTGAATGCGGGAGCCTGCCGTTTATTATCAAGCGCGATGGCACCTGGCTGTACAAAGGCAGCCCGATAAACCGCAAGCCGATGGTGTGTTTGTTCTCGACCATTCTGAAGCGCGACGAGGAAGGGCGGTATCTGCTGGAAACGCCGGCGGAGCGCGGCTGGATTGAGGTTGAGGATGTGCCGTTCATGGCTGTAGAGCTGGATTGGACCGGGCATGGCCGGGACCAGGTGTTGAGTTTCCGCACCAATGTGGACCAATGCGTGACGGCGGGGCCGGAGCATCCCATCCGGATTGCGCATGATTTGCTGAGTTGCGAGCCGACGCCGTATCTTCGGGTGCGAGATGGCAGAGGCAATTATCCGATCGAGGCGCGAATTAACCGTGCGACCTATTACGAGCTGGTGGCGCTGGCCGAGCCCGGGGTTGTGCGAGGGCGCAAGGTGCTGGGCGTGTGGAGCGAGGGGATGTTTTTCTCGCTTGGCGATTTGCCCTCCGTCTGCGACGGCTGAATTTTCCGGTATGCTGGTATGAACGAGGCTGAGCTGCGGATGCGGCTGCCGGCGGGTTTGGCGCATAGCCGGCTGCTTGTGGATGATAACCGGCCGGCGGCGGTGCTGGTGGCGCTGGAGCCGGGGCGAGGTGTGTGGCTGACGCGGCGGAGCGGGTTGATGTTGAACCATGCTGGGCAGGTGTCGTTTCCGGGCGGCAAGGTGGATCCGGGTGATATTACCGTGGAGGCCGCGGCTTTGCGTGAGGCCTGGGAGGAGATCGGGCTCGATCCGTCCGGGGTCGAGATTCTCGGGCGGCTGGATGACCATATTACCGGTACGGGGTTTCATATTACGCCTGTGGTGGCTTTGGTGCCGCGCGGGGTTGGCGTGCATGTGGCGTCTGACGAGGTGGTGGAGGTGTTCTGCCTGCCGTTTGAAGTGTTGCTGGACCCGGCACTGCCGCGGGAGCGGGTGGCTGTTGTGGATGGGGCGGAGCGGGCGTTTCATGTGTGGCCGCATGAGGACCATGTGATCTGGGGCGCGACCGGGGGGATTTTACGCCGTCTGGCGTTGCTGCTGCGGGGTGTTGGGTGATCAGCCTGCCGGGCATGGGGCTGGTTTGGGATGCCTTGCCTGAGGCGCGGGTGGCTGGCGGGGCTGTGCGCGATTTTCTGGCCGGGGTGCAGGTTGTGGAGGTGGATTTTGCTGTGCCGTTAACGCCAGTAGTGGTGATGGCGCGCGCGGCGGCGGCGGGGTTGAAAGCGGTGCCGACTGGGTTGGCGCATGGCACGGTTACATTGGTGGCCGAGGGGCACGGGTTTGAGGTTACCAGCCTGCGGCGGGATGTGGCGACGGATGGGCGCCATGCCGTGGTGGAATTTACCGATGACTGGGAAGAGGATTCTTCGCGAAGGGATTTTACGATCAATGCGATGTCCATGGACCGCAGTGGCCGGGTTTATGATTATTTTTCAGGGCAGGAGGATTTGGCGGCAGGCAAGGTGCGCTTCGTGGGCGAGGCCAGGCTGCGGATTGCCGAGGATTATTTGCGGGTGCTGCGGTTTTTCCGGTTTTTCGCGCGTTATGGGTCGCGTTCCGGGAGCGGGGGGGCGGATGTTGAGGCTGTGGCTGCGATTACGGCGTTGCGGGATGGGGTGGGCCGGCTTTCGGCTGAGCGGGTTTGGAGTGAGCTGAAGAAGATTTTGGTGGCACCCGAGCCGGTGCCGGCGTTGCGGTTGATGGATGAGACCGGGGTTTTGGCGCTGGTGTTGCCGGGGGCGGATGTGGCGCGGTTGGAGGAGTTGCTTAAGGCAATGGTGGGGGCGCCGGTGGATGCTTTGCTGCGCCTGGCGGCTTTGTGGCGTGGGGATGTGGCGGCGTTTGCGGCGCGGTGGCGGTTGAGTGCGGCTGAGGCTGTGTGTCTGGCCGGGTTGATGGCCCCGAATAGGCTACGCCCTGAGGATGATGACGCGGCTTTGCGGCGGGCTTTGGCTGATGAGCCGGCTGCGGTGCTGGTGGACAGGAGTTTTTTAGGCGGGGTTGGGCCGGGTTGGGAGGCGCTGCGGGGGCGGCTTTTAACGATGGAACGGCCGGTGTTTCCGTTGCAGGGGCGGGATTTGGAGACGCTGGGCGTGAAGCCTGGGCCGGAGATGGGCGAGCTGTTGCGCGAAGTACGGGCTTGGTGGGCTACAGGCGGGTGTGTTGCTGATGCTGGTGAATGCTTGGCGCGGGTGAAGCGCCCGGACTGATCAGCGCCGTTTCACGGCTGGCGGTGCCGGGGCATGGAGCGCGGCGCTGCTTTTGCGAATGGGCTGGGGCGACGGTTTGTAGCTGGGAAGGCGTTGATGCGAAGGCGTGGATGCCCGCATTCGCGAGTATGACGGGTGGGAATTGCTGCGGGGTGTTTAAACCGCGATGCGGACGCCGAGCTCGACGACGCGATCTGAGGGGATGCGGAAGAATTCGGTGGCGGGGATGGCGTTGCGGGACATGAACAGGAAGAGCCAGCGGCGGATGAAGCGTAGTTTGGGCACGGAGGCCGGCACGACGGTTTCGCGGCCGAGGAAGTAGCTGGCCTGCATGGGTTTGAAGTCGATGCCCATGCCGTTCATGCTTTCCAGCTCGCGCGGGATGTTTGGGCTTTCCATGAAGCCGTAGTTCAGGGTGATTTTGTAGATGCCGAAGGAGGCTTCCTCGGTTTTGACGCGGGTGGCGGTATCGGCCTGCGGCACATCGAGGTTGCGGACGGTGACGAAGAAAACTTGCTCGTGCAGGACTTTGTTGTGTTTGAGGTTGTGCAGCAAAGCGTTGGGCACGAAGTCGAGATTGCCGGTCATGAATACGGCGGTGCCGGGGACGCGGACGATGCGCGATTGCGGCAGGCGGGCGAGGAAGGAGTTCAGCGGCAGGGAGTCCTGTGTCCAGCGCGCCATGATGAGGCCGCGGCCGCGGCGCCAGGTGGTCATGACGAGGATGATGGTGCAGCCGATGGCCAAAGGTACCCAGCCGCCTTCGAAGAATTTGAGGGAGTTGGCGGAGAAGAAGGCGAAATCGACGATGCCGATGCTGCCGAAGATGGCGATTGTGGCGAAGCGGCTCCAGCCGAACTGGCGGCGGTAGACGAAGGCGGCCAGGGCATTGTCGCACAGGAAGGTGCCGGTGACGGCGATGCCGTAGGCCGAGGCCAGGGCATTGCTGGAGCGGAAGGTGAGGACCAGCAGGATGACGCCGACGGCGAGGATGGTGTTTATCTGCGGGACGTAGATTTGGCCCTGCTCCGTCTCGCTGGTGTGGCGGACTTCCATGCGGGGCAGCAGGCCGAGCTGGATGCACATGCGTGAGACCGAGAAGGCGCCGGTGATGACGGCCTGGCTGGCGATGATGGTGGCCATGGTGGCGAGGATGACCATCGGCACGCGCAGGATATGCGGGGCCATTTTGAAGAATGGGTTGTCGGCGGTGCCGGGGTGGGCGATGACCAGCGCGCCCTGGCCGTAATAGTTGAGCAGCAGGCAGGGCAGGACGAAGAAGAGCCAGGTGACGCGGATGGGCTTTTTGCCGAAATGGCTCATATCCGCGTAGAGCGCCTCGGCGCCGGTGACGGCCAGGACCACGGCGCCCAAAGTGACGAAGGCGAGGTCGTGGTGGTGCATGATGAAGGCCGCACCGTAATAGGGGCTGATGGCCTCCAGCACGAAGGGGTGGTGGATGATCTGGGCCACGCCAAGGGCGCCGAGCACCAGGAACCAAAGCACCATGATGGGGCCGAAAGCCTTGCCGACCGTGCTGGTGCCGTGGCGCTGTACCAGGAACAGCAGCACGATGACGAACAGCGAGATGGGCAGGACCAAGTGGCCGGTTTCCGGGGAGACCACGGTGATGCCTTCGACCGCGGAGAGGATGGAAATGGCGGGGGTGATGACGCCGTCGCCGAAAAAGAGCCCGGCGCCGACGATGCCGATGATGCCGAGGGTGTTGCGGGTGCGGGTGCTGCGGGCGACGCGGCTGGCCAGAGCCATGAGGGAGAGCGTGCCGCCCTCGCCGTTATTGTCGACCCGCATGATGAAGGTGACGTATTTAAAGGTGACGGTGATGAAGAGCGCCCAGGTGATGAGCGATAGGACGCCGAGGATATCGATGGCTCGCAACGCGGCATGGGGGAAATAGGCGAGGCTGGCCTGTAGCGCATAGAGCGGGCTGGTGCCGATGTCGCCGTACACCACGCCGAGCACGCCGATGAGGGCGCTGGCGCGGAGTTGTGCCATCGAGGCGTCTTTTGCGTGGGAAGCTGCTTGGGAAGCCATGATTACGGGAGCCGCAATGTTGCCATGGAGCCGGGCTGTAGCCTTATCCCCCCCCTGCTGCAAGTGCGAAGCAAACGTTGGGACTGGGCTGGGCTGTTGCTGCGCTGCAAGGCTATTGCTGCGGCGCTTGTTGAAGCTGGGCCGGAGGGTTGGGGAGCAGCACGTATAATTGGCCGGGCTGGCGCATGGAGCCGGCGGTGGCTTCGGCGTCTGGTCCGGCACCGAAGAAGAGGTCGGCCCGGTTGGGGCCCTGGATGCCGCCGCCGGTGTCCTGGGCGACGGTCAGGCGCTCGATCGGGGCGTTGGTGAGCGGATCCGTGGTGGCGAGGAAGACCGGCGTGCCGAGGGGGATGATGGATTTGTCGATGGCGAGCGAGCGGCCGGCGGTGAGGGGGACGCCGAGCGTGCCGGGGGCGCCCTGGTCGTCCGGCAGATTGCCGAGCGGGCGCAGGAACACGTAGCGGGCGTTCTGCTCCATGATGGATTTGGCCTCGGTGGGGTTGTCCTTCAGCCAGGCGGAGATGCTTTGGAAGCTGACATCACTGGGCTGGATGGCGCCGTTTTGCACCAGGATGCGGCCGATGGGGGTGTAGGGCTGGCCGTTCTGGCCGTCGAACCCGACGCGCAAGGTGGTGCCGTTGGGTAGGAGGATGCGGCCGGAGCCCTGGATTTGCAGCATGAAGGCATCGGCCGGGCTGGAAAGATAAGCGGTGACCGGGGCTTTGCGGTTGAGGGCGCCGTTGTCGATATCGGCGCGGGGCAGATCGGCCAGAAAAGGGTCGGCCGGTTTGGCGTAGAGCGGGACGGTGTAGGCTTTGCCGAGGTTTTTGGCGCCGGGGTATTCGGGTTCGAAATAGCCGGTGACAAGGGTTTGGCCGGGGACCGCATACGCGGTGAAGTTGGTTTCGAAGAAACTGCGGGCGGCGGCATCGTCGCCGGGCGGGACGGCTTGCGCGTTGGTGCAGCTGGCCTGCCAGAGCCCGGCCTGGCCGGCGGCTTCCTGTGCCATGTCGTCGCCGCCAAGGGCTTGATCGGGCGGCATGTGCAGGATGGTTTGGCAGCTGAGGACGAAGCTGGCGAGGGCCGCGGCGGTGTTGTCCTGCGCCCAGCCGGGTAGAGAGTTGATGGCGAGCTTGTTGCCGGGCGGGGCGCCGGGCTGGGTTTGCACGGCTGGTTGTGGTGGGACGCAGCTGGTCAATGCCAGGAGCGATAAAGCGGGCCAGAGGCCGGACTTGATTTTAGGCATAGGCTTAGAAAGCATGGACTCAGCCGTTGCGCGCGGCGCCGAGGCGCCAGCCTGGGCCGGGGGCTTTGAGGTTGCGCTCGAAGGTCCAGAGATCGGTCAGTTCGACCACGGCTTCGGTGCCGTCGGTGGGGTTGCCGCTGGCGTCGAGGGTTAGGTTCACCTGATCGGAGACGAAGCGGACGATGATGGCGGCCTGGTCGCCGATGATCTCGGCGCTCTCGATGCTGGCGGAGAGGATGTTCTTGATCTCGGTGCGATGCTTTTCGTTTGCGGCTTCGCGGGCGGTGATCGCACCTTCGAATGTCGCGTAGACATGGTCGGTAAGCAGGGATTGGAGGGTGGCGCGGTCGCCGGCGGCAAAGGCGGTGACGATGGCGCGGAAGGCGGTTTCCACCTGGTCGAGGAATTTGGGCGGGTCGAAATCGCTGGTGCGCTGGACGATCTGCATCAGGCGCTCGCCGAGCGGGGATTGCGGGTCTGGGACCGGGCGGCCGGTGGGGATGGGCACGGCCTGGCCCTCGATGACTGGGCCGGGGGTGTTGAAGGCGGGTGCGGGGGGCGGGGCCTGGCGTTCGAAACCGACGCGTTTGCCCAGCACACTGCGCAGACGCAGAATGAGGAATATGGCGACGCCGGCGAATAGGACCAAGGCGATTGGAAATGATCCAAGGGATTGCAATGTATTAGTCTGCACTGGCATCCTCTGCGGTGTGAAGAGAGTGCGCCAGGGCATAGAGGAAAGCAAGCCTCTGATCCAGATGGGGTGGTTTGGCACCGGTGGGACCTGTAGGGTTTGGCTATGAAGGATACACGATGATTTTGCTTCGCCACGGTCAGAGCTGGTTCAACCACCATTTTTCCGCGACGCGGCGGGACCCTGGGATTGAGGATCCGGAGCTGACGGAACTGGGGGAGGCTCAGGCCGAGGCTGCGGCTTTGGTGCTGACTGAGCAGGCGGTGGGCGAACTGGGGCTCACGCGGATTATTGTCTCACCTTATACTAGGGCGCTGCAGACGGCGGAGCCGGTGCGGCGGCTTTTGCCGGGCGTGCCGGTGGAGGTGATGCATGAGGTGCGGGAGCGGGCGGCGTTTGCCTGCGATATCGGCAGCGCGCCGGATGTGCTGGCCGGGCGGTTTCCGCAGCATGAGTTTGGGCATTTGCCCGTGCGCTGGTGGCATGAGGGGCGAGAGCCGGAGGACGTGGTGATTGGCCGGGCGAATGCGTTTCGTGAGGTGATGGCGGCACGGGCGGATGAGGCGACGACGCTGCTGGTGAGCCATTGGGCGTTTATTCTGGCGTTGACGGGGGTTTCCGTCGGGAATGGCGAGATGCTGCGGTATGACCCGCGCGTGGCGGCGCCTGAGCAGATTGTGTGGCGGGTATGAGCTTGCTGGCAGTTGATGAGCCGGGGCCGGTGGAATTGCTGCGGCCTGAGGGGGCGGCGGGGTTTTTGTTGACGGCGGACCATGCGGGGCGAGCGATTCCTCGAGGGTTGGGGGATTTGGGGGTGAGTGCCGCTGAGCTGGCCCGGCATATTGCCTGTGATATCGGCATTGCCGGGGTGACGCGGCGGTTGAGCGCGCTGCTGGATGCGCCGGCGGTGCTGCAATATTATTCGCGGCTGGTGATTGATTGTAACCGGCCGGGAGGGGCGGAGAGCGCGTTTCCGGCGCTGAGCGAGGCGACGGTGATCCCGGGGAATCTGGGGTTGGATGAGGCGGCGAAAGCGGTGCGGCGGGCGGCGATTTTCGCGCCGTATCATGCGGCGATTTCGCAGCTGCTTGACGCCCGTGTGCAAAAGGCGGGGCGGGTGATTTATGTGGCGATGCATAGTTTTACGCCGGTTTATCTGGGTGAGGCGCGGACGATGCATGTGGCTGTGCTGTATAATCGTAAGCCACGGTTTTCGCGGGTGTTGGCTGGGTTGTTGCGTACGGAGGCGGGGCTGGTTGTGGAGGAAAACGATCCATACAGCGTGAGCGATGAGAGCGATTACGGTGTGCCGGTGCATGCCGAGCGGCGCGGGCTGGATTATGTCGAGATAGAAATCAGGCAGGATTTGATCCAGGATGAGGACGGGCAGGCGGAATGGGCGGGGCGGTTGGCCAAGCTGCTGCCGCTGGCGGCGAGCGGTCTGCGCTAACAATGCTGTCAGAGCTAACAATAATGAAGGGTTGAAGGCCGGATGGCGAAGCGGGCGGCGGGGAAGGCCAATAATATTGCGGCTGATAAAGTAGCGGTGGATAAAATAGAGCCGCCGGCGGAGCGCAGGCTGTTATGCTTTTTGGACCGGATTGAGGACAATGCGGTTGGTGGCTGGGCGCTGGATTTTGACAGGCCAAGCGAGAGCCTGACGATGCGGGTGCTGGTCGATAATGTAATCGCGGATGTGGTGGATTGTGACCAGCACCGCGATGATGCGCGGCTGGTGAGCCTGCAGAATAGCCGGATCGGCTTTTATTATAAGATTGCTGAACGCTTCCATGACGGACTGCGCCATGTGCTGCGCTTTGCCACGCTGGATGGCGTGGAGATGCCGATGAGCTCGCGCAGCGGGGCGGCGATGGCGGAGATCAATTTTTGCCTGGCCAAGCCGGTGCGCGTCGACGGCATGGTCGATGGCATGGTGGATGGGGTGATCCAGGGCTGGGCGCTACGGGTGGATGATAAGGCTGGGACCAAATTGGGTGGGGTGCGGGTGCTGGTGACCTATGAGGGGCAGCCGGTGGCCGAGCTGGTGGCGGACCAGTACCGGGCGGACGTTGCCGAGGCGGTGGGATGCGAGGCGGCGTGCGGGTTTAGTTTTGCGCCGCCGCAGGCGTTGCGCCGGCGGGTGCAGACGGTGTTTCGGTTTTTTGCCATGCCGGGGCGCGAGGAGCTGCAAAATAGCCCGTATGAGATTGTGTATCCGGAGGATACGGCGCGGGAGCGGATCGAGGGGTTGATTAAGCGGGCGGATGAGTTGTTTGCCTTTGCGTTTCATCTGCGGCGGGATTTGAAGGCGGCGCTGCCGCGGGACCGGTATTTGCTGGGGGATTATGCGGCCTGGGCTGCTGAGTCTTTGCCGTTGGCTTTGCCCAGGGCGGTGGCTCGGTATGGGGCGCGGCCGATGGGGTCGCCGCTGGTTTCGATTGTTTGCCCGGTTTACCGGCCGGAGATTGGGGCGTTTTTGGCGGCGGTGGATGCGGTGCGGGGGCAGAGTTACCCGCATTGGGAGCTGCTGCTGGTGGATGATGCGAGCGGGGATGCGGCGTTGACCAAGGCGATGCGGGCGCTGACTGATAAGGATGCGCGGATAAAGTTACTGCCGCAGAAGAAGAATGGCGGGATTGCGCGGGCGACGAATGCTGGGATTAAGGCTGCCAAAGGGGCGTTTGTGGCGTTTTTGGACCATGATGATCTGCTGGAGCCTGGGGCGCTGGAGATTATGCTGCGGGCCCAGGCGGTGACCGGGGCAAAGCTGCTTTATTCCGATGAGGATAAAGTGGAGCAGGGCGGCGGGTTGAGCGAGCCGCATTTTAAGCCGGATTTCAATTACCGGTTTTTGCTGGATGTTAATTACATCTGCCATTTTGTGCTGGTGGAGGCGGCGGTGCTGCGCCAGGCGGGCGGGTTGGATGCAGCGCTGGATGGGGCGCAGGATCATGATCTGCTGTTGCGGCTGTGCGAGATTTTGCAGGCTGAGCAGGTCCATCATGTGCCGGAGGTGTTGTATCATTGGCGCAAATCTGGGGCTTCGACCGCGGCGGGAGGCTCTGGGGCAAAGCCGAAGGCGGCGGCGGCGGGAGCCCAGGCTGTGGCGGCGCATTTGGCGCGGCGCGGTGTGCCGGCGGTGGTTGAAAGCCGGGGCGGGCTGACCTGTTACCGGGCGGCATGGGAGATTCCGGCGGCACGGCGCAAAAAGGCTGGGGTGTCCATTCTGATCCCGTTCCGGGACCATATAGAGATGACGCGTGCATGCGTGGATGCGATCCGGCGCCATACCAAGGGCGTGAAGTATGAGATTATTCTGCTGGATAATTGGTCGGGCTCGCCGGAGGCCGAGGTGTTTGCGGCGGAGCAGGCTAATTTGCCGCAGACCAAGGTGTTGCGGATTGCCGAGCCGTTCAACTATTCACGGATTAATAATATTGGCGCGCGCGCGGCGGGGCATGAATTTTTGCTGATGCTGAATAACGATGTGTTTGTCGAGGATGATGCCTGGCTGCGGGTGATGCTGGACGAGGCGCTGGCGGACCCGCTCGTGGGCGTGGTGGGGGCAAAGCTGCTTTATCCGGGTGGGCTGGTGCAGCATGCCGGGGTGGTGCTGGGCGTGGGCGGGGTGGCGGACCATGCGTTCAGGGGCATAGCGGGTGATGCGCCGGGCTATATGATGCATAATATGGCGGCCCAGGAGGTTTCGGCCGTGACTGGGGCCTGCATGCTGGTGCGGCGCACCATGTTTGAGGCTGTGGGCGGGTTTGATGAGCGTGATCTGACCATCGCGTTCAACGATATAGATTTATGCGTGAAGATAACTCAAGGCGGCGCCAAGGTTATTTATATGCCTGATGCCGTGGCTGAGCACAGGGAAAGCATGAGCCGGGGCGATGATACGGACCCCGTAAAGGTTGCGCGGTTTATGTATGAGAACGAAGTGATGCGGCAGCGTTATGCGAAATTGTTGCCGAAAGACCCCTATTACAGCCCGCATTTTTCGCGGGAGGGCGGGGTTTACCGGGAGTTGCGTGTGCTGGGGCCGGAAGATTGAACGCGAGATTTTTGCAAAACACAGAAAAATATGGTCTCGAAACGACGCTAGCCGCGGGCGAGGCGGCGGGCGGTTAATATTAGGATGCGGCGGTCTTCGGGGGAGCAGGCGCGGTAGAGGCGCATGAGGGCGAGCTCGTCGCCGAGCAGTGAGCCGGTTTCGCCCGAGACAAGATAGCCTAGCGAAGTATTCAGCACTTTCGCGATGCGCTCCATATTGTCACGTATCTGGCCGGCGCGGTCGGTTTCCCATTGCGCGATGGCGGAACGTGACACGTTCAGCTTCGTGGCGAATTCATCCTGGGTCATGTTTGCAGCGAGACGCAGTGCGCGGATGCGGGCACCGACGGTTTCTGTTGGGGGCTGTTTTTTTGCGGCCATAGATTGTTCTAACAGGATGAGAGACAAACTCAATGTTAGTATTACTTGACATGTATTGTTAGTATGTCTAACTATGTAAACGTTAGAGCGTGAGCATAGGAGGTGCGGATGCCACAGGCACGGGAGTGGACGGGGGCGGCGGATAGAGTGATCTGTGAGATGCGGGGCGGGGGTGAAACCTGGGCGGCGATTGGGCTGCGGCTTGGGTTGTCGCGCAATACGGTGATTGAGCGGGGCCGGCGGTTGCGGGCCCAAGCGCCGGTGAGGGCACCGGTGGTGGTGAAGGGATATGACATGTTGGAAGATCCACATCGTGCGGCTTTGCCGGCGGGGCATGCGCTAACCTGGGGATTGATAAGTAGTGACCCCTATCCGAAAGGAGATGAAAAATGAACGAAGGTATTAGGGCATTCAGGGGCCGGGAATTACTGGGTTCGGGCGCCAAAACTGCAATTGTCAGTATAAAGACCGTTCCGGGGCTGACAGTTGAGGAGATGGTGGCGCGGTTTGAGGCGGCGGGGGCGACGTTGCTGGCGCTGCCGGGAAAAGGATATTCGACGCAGATACGGACGATGCGGTTTGACGTGGTGCAAAGTGCTGCCGATGCCTATGGCTGGCAGAATGCTGCAGTGCGGCCGCCGGTGCCGAGTGCCGCAGCAATAGACCAGATGGATGAGGCGTTTGGCTGGCTAACATTAATACCCGAGGCCAAATATGTGATGCGCCGGATTGTGGGGGCACGGGCGCTCGTGCACCCGGTGACGTTGCGGCATTTGTTTCCGTGGCGGCGGATTGGGACGATGCTGGGGGCTGACCATAAGTCTGTACAGCGCTGGCATGGGCAGGCGGTGGAGCTGCTGTTACAGGCGCTGGGTGCCGGTTGATAAATTTATTCTAACGCGACGTTATTTTTGTTGTTGCCCACATACCCCATGTTGAACTATACATCTTGTCATGCTGGTTCTTTCCCCGGCAGAGACAGGGTTGTTTAAAGATTGATGGCTAACGGGTTTTTAGAGTTTTCCCGCCAGGTGATGGCGGAGAGAAATCTGAAACCGGCGGGGCATCATGAATATCTGATCAGCCGGTTGCAGGATGTGGCGGATGGGCGCTGCGACCGGTTGATGGTGCAGATGCCGCCGGGTTCGGCGAAATCGACCTATGGGTCTGTACTGTTTCCGGCCTGGTTTATGGCGCGCAGTGACAAGGCCCAGGTGATTGCGGTGGCGCATACGGCGTCTCTGGCAGGGTATTTTGGGCTGGGGGTGCGGCGGGTGGTTGAAGGCCATGCCGGTTTGCTGGGCATGGGGATTGCCAAGGAGAGCAAGGCGGCTTCGCGGTTTACACTTGAGGGCGGCGCTGAGTATTTTGCAACAGGGGTGCGAGGGCCGATTACCGGGCGGCGGGCGGATCTCATCCTAATCGATGATCCGGTTAAATCCTGGGCTGACGCTGAGAGCCAGGTGGCCCGGGATGCTTTGTATGATTGGTACCGGGGTGAGCTTTCGGCGCGGTTGAAGCCTGGCGGGCGGGTCGTGCTGATTATGACGCGTTGGCATGAGGATGATCTGGCGGGCCGGTTGCACGGTGCTGAGGCCGGGTGGGAGTGTTTGCGGCTGCCGGCGGTGGCCGAGGCGGGCGATGCTCTGGGGCGGCCGCCTGGTGAGGTGCTGTGGCCGGAATGGCAGGATGCGGCGGCGGTGGCGCGGCGGCGGCTTGAAGTGGGCGAGCGGGCGTTTGCGGCGATGTATCAGCAGGCGCCGCGGCCGCCGGATGCGGCTTTGTTCAGGACGGAGCGGGTGCAGATTTTGCCCGAGGCGCCGGCTGTGCGCCATTGCGTGCGGGGTTGGGATTTGGCGGCGAGCCTGCCGGCGGCGGGGCGGCGTCCGGATTATACCGTGGGGCTGAAGCTGGGTGTTACGGCGGATAATGTGATGGTGGTGCTGGATGTGGTGCGATTCCAGGGCACGCCGGGACAGGTTGAAGCACGGATACAGGAGACGGCGCGGAAGGATGGAACTGGGGTGATTGTGGCGTTGCCGCAGGACCCGGGCCAGGCCGGGGTGGCGCAGATTGCGATGCTGAGCCGGGGGTTGGCGGGGTATAAGATTGTTTCGTCTCCGGAGCGGGAGGCCAAGGTGGTGCGGGCGATGCCGGCGGCGACCCAAATGGATGCGGGGAGCGTGGCGTTGGTGGTGGCACCTTGGAATGATGCGTTGCTGGCGGAGTTGAAGGCGTTTCCGCACAGTATGAAGGATGACCAGGTGGATGCGCTTTCGCGCGCGGTGAATACGCTGGCGGGTTGTACGGCACAGCCGGCGCGGCGGTTGAATATGTCTTTTTTAAGCCGCTGATTGACGGGATATATGCATGTTCGAGACGATTTGCGCCACGATCCCGGCCGATATGAATTTGCCGGCGCGGGTGGCGAGGCTGGATGTGTTGCGGCGGGTGCTGGATGGCACGCTTTACGATAATTTACCGTATCAATTCCATGAGGAGCGCAATGGGGCCGGGGAGTATATTCCGCTGCGGCTGCGCCGGCCTTCCGTGCGGTATGGGCTGTGCCGGATTGTTGTGGAGGATTCGGTGGCGCTGCTGTTCAGTGCTGGGCATTTTCCGGCGTTGGATGCGGAAGATGCCGGGCTGGTGCGGGTGTTGCAGGATGTGATTGCCGAGGCGCGGTTGAACGAGGTGATGATCGATGCGGCACTGCGGGGTGCTGTGGGGTCGGTTGCGATATTGTTCAGGGTGTTGCAGGGGCGGGTGTTTTTCTCGGTGCTGGAGAGCTTGTATTTGACGCCGGTGTGGCGGGTTGATGCACCGGATACGCTGGCGAGTGTGACTGAGAAATACAGGGTGAGCGGCGCTGATTTGCTGGCGCAGGGCTATGCGGATGTTGATCCGGCGGCATTATATTGGTTTCAGCGGGTTTGGGATGCCGATAGTGAGATCTGGTATTTGCCGTGGAATGATGATGATCAGCCGGTACGCGATGAGAGCCGCAGCGTTGTGCATGGGCTGGGATTTGTGCCGGTGGTGTGGATTAAAAATCTGCCGGGCGGCGGGGGCGTTGATGGCGGGTGTACGTTCAGGACCGCGATCGATACAAATATTGAGATTGATTATCAGTTGAGCCAGGCGGGGCGGGGGTTGAAATATAGCTCTGATCCGACGCTGCTGATTAAGGAGCCTGCGACCAGCGATACGGAGATTGTGAAGGGCGCGGGGAATGCGCTTGTGGTCTCTGAAAAAGGTGATGCCAAGTTGCTGGAAATTGGCGGGACGGCGGCCGAAGCCGTGATTTCTTATGTGCGGACGCTGCGGGAATTTGCGCTGGAGAGTGTGCATGGCAACCGGGCGAGTGCGGACCGTTTGACGACGGCGCAAAGCGGGCGGGCGTTGGAGTTGATGAACCAGGGGCTGATCTGGCTCGCGGATAATTTGCGGATCTCTTATGGCGATGGCGGAATTTTGACGCTGGTGAAAATGGTGATGCGCGCGTCGCAGCTGTTTCCGCTGGTGGTGAATGGCGAGCGTGTGGGGGCGTTGGATGTGACGCAGCGTGTGCGGTTGCGCTGGCCGCGCTGGTACCCGCTTTCGGCCGATGACCGGTTGAAGGAGGCGCAGGCGGTGGCCACGCTGGTGAATGCCGGACAGATTTCGAAAGAGACGGGGGTAAAAACCGTTGCGGCCTCGAATGGGATTGTGGACGTGGCGGCGGAGTTGAATGCGATTGACCAGGATGCACCATGACTGATGAATTCAACAATACAGAGAATTGGCAGGCCCGGGCTGAGCGGGCTGAACTGGCTGAGGCGGCGTTGAGCCGGTTGCAGGCGGAGGCTGGGGCGAAATTGATCCATGCAGAGTTGAAGGCCGAGGCTGTGAAGGCCGGGATGATCGACCTTGATGGGTTGAAGCTGATCGATGCCGGTGAGGTGCGGGTGAATGAGGCCGGTGAGGTGCAGGATGCGGGTGCGCTGCTGGGGCGGTTGAAGAAGGCCAAGCCTTGGTTGTTTGGGGGCGGGGTTTCTTCCTCCGCCGCGGCTAATCCGCCGCGGCCGGAGCCGCCGCGGACGCGCCATGCCAATGAGTTGAGCCATGAGGAATGGGTGCAGGCCAGAGCGGCACTGCTCCGCCGCCGTTAGTTTCGGATAGATTTTTGGGTTGGGCCGGCCATGGAGATTTCCATTGGCGGTTGCTGAATTACGTGTGAACGAGAGGGTTCTATAGCGATGGGTATTCAGAATTTCCCGGCTGCATTGCAGCCGATTATTCAACAAGGATTTTTGGAGCGCGAGTTTGAGACCGCGCTGAAGTCCAGGCTGGGTTACCGGCTTGTAGCCGACCGGGAGGAGTTTTCGGTTGGTATTGGTGAGACGCTGACCAAGACCCGGGCTGGGTTGAAGCCGAGCATCACCACGCCGCTTTCGGCTTCGACCAATACGAACTTGGATAATGGTTTGACGCCTGGCAACTGGGGTGTGGAGCAGTATACGATTTCGCTGAATTTTTATGCTGCCACGCAGGACCTAAATATGGTCACCAGCCGTGTTGGCATTGCCTCGCAGTTTTTGCAGAATGCTGCGATTAATGGCGAGCAGGCGGCGCGCAGCCTGGATGAGCTAGCGCGCAATGCGCTGTTTGCGCCGTATTTTGGTGGGAATACGCGTGTGCTGACCACGTTGTCTTCGGCTGGGCCAGCTGTGTTTGTGGATGATCTGCGCGGGTTCCAGACGGTGTTTGTGAATGGTGTGCAGCAGAGTGTTTCCGGCGGCGCGCCGCTGACGGTGACGGTGGGGGCTGATGTTTATAACGTTGTGGGTGTGACGCCGGATCCGATCAATGTTTCGACCGCGCCGAATGGTGTTTCCGGGCAGCTGCTATTTTCCGGAAATGTTTCTGTATCAGACGGGACGGCTGGTAACCCTGTGAAAGCGGCGACGGCGAGTTCGATTGTGCGGCCGGCGCAGCGCAGCACCACGGCTGGGCTGCAGGCCACCGATCAGCTGACCATGAGTAATCTGCTGGATGCCGTGGCGCTGTTGCGGCGCAATGCGGTGCCGCTGGTGGAGGGGCTATATAATTGCTATCTCGATCCGGTTTCGGCGCGTCAGTTGTTTTCCGATGCTGATTTCAAGCAATTGTTTCAGGGTAGTTCTTCGGCTAATCCGGTGTTCCGCCAGGGTATGGTGAGTGATTTCTTGGGGCTGCGGTTTATTACGACGACCGAGGCTTATGTGCAGAACCATCCGAGCATTACCGGGCTTTATGTGCGCCGGCCGATTGTGTGCGGGCAGGGTGCGCTGATTGAAGGCGATTTTGCCGGCATGGCTGCTGATGATGTGGCGCCCAAGGATAGCCTAGTGAACGTGATCGATGGCGTGGCGATGGTGACGCGCGAGCCGATTGACCGGCTGCAGCAGATTATTGCGCAGAGCTGGTATTGGATTGGCGGGTTTTGTGCGCCCTCCGACACTACCACCACAGCGAGTACTGTGCCGACCGCGACCAATGCGAATTACAAGCGCGCGGTGTTGATCGAGCATGTTGGTTAAGGGGGAGCGGAAATGTCCACTGGTGCTAATCAGCCGTTCCGGCCGGCCGGAACGGCGGCCGCGGCGGCTTCTACGACCGTAACAAATGTGGCGTTGAATGGTGGCGGGGGGGCGGTGTTGATTTATAATGCCGCGGCCACGACCGCGTTCTTTCGCCTTGGTGGCGCCTCTGGTTTGAGTGCTGCGGTGAGCGATACGCCGGTGCCCGCGGGCGCGCGGATGCTGGTGGATGGTGGGCCGTTTGTGAGCAATGCGGCTGTGGTATTAAGTTCTGGTACCGGAACCGTTTACTTCACTTTGGGTGATGGGGATACCTATTAGGCATGTCCGATACTGTGGCAGTATTGTTCACCGATGCGCAGAAGGCGGATATTCGCAGGTTTTGCGGATATCCGGCTTACGGCGCGGGGGATGCGGGGCTCAGCTCGTGGCGGTTTTTCCAGGCCTATGGGACGCTGGAATTCAGGTTGAATAATCTGGCGCCGGCGGAAACGGCGGTGGTGTTGCAGTATATTTCGACACTGGCAACGATTGAGGCGGCGATACCGGGGACATCCGATAATTTGGATACGGAGAGTGCCGCGGCGTGGACGCATAATGCCGATGAACTGCGGGACCGGACCAATTTGTTTGATAATTGGCGCCGGCGGCTGTGCGGGTTTTTGGGTGTGCCGCCGGGGCCGGGCCTGAGCCAGGCCGGCGTGCGGCTGGTGGTGTGAGATGGATGGGGTGAAACTGGCGGATCGCCTGGCCTATGGGGCTGGGTGCGCGGCGCGGCGGGCGGGGTTTTTGCACGATGCGTACCGGGTTGATGGGCCGGTGCAGCCTTTGGATCTTTCCAGGCGTTTTTTGCGGCTTTGCGTGGCGTTTGTGTTGCCCGGGGGGAATGTGGGGGCGCCGGCGGGGTTTGGTGTGCCGTTTCGGCAGGCCTGGGCGGATTGGGGTTATTTACGCGCGGGCGATTATCTGGCGGGGCCGGAGGGCGTGGCGTTTGTGGCGGCGATTGAGCCGCCCAAACCGATGCTGGTGGTGATGACGAATGCGGTGGTGGATTTGCTGCGGCCCGCGGTGCCGGTGCTGGCGGGGTTGAACCAGTATGGGGCGATTACGCGGGGAACGGAAACGATTTTGTTGTCGAAATTTCCGGCGAGCTTGCTGGTGGGCGGGGTTGGCGACCGGACCAAGGTGGGGCTGCCGGATGACACGAAGGTTCCGGGGTTTATGGCGATGCTGCCGGTTGTGGCTGGGGTAACGCCGCAGGTTGCTGATGTGGTGCTCGATGAGCATGGGCAAAAGTTTTTGGTGACCGCGGTGGAGACGCTGAATGCGGTGTGGCGGTTCTCGTTAGTACAGGCGGTGAGCTGATGGCGGATCAGGCGGATGTTGAGACGGCTTTGGCGGCACTCGCGGCCAATGCGTTGTACCCGAATGGCACGGCGGCGGTGAGTGTGACGGGGGTGGTTTACCGGGTTTACCGGGGGTACCCGGCTTCGCCCGTGCTCGATGCGGATTTGGCGGCGGGGATTGTGCATGTTTCGGTGGCACCTGCTGGGGGTGAGGTGCGGGATGTGACGCGGTTCCCCCGAGTGTGGCGTGAGGTGGCGCCGGTTACGGCATTGTTGAGTGTGGCGGTGAACGGGGTTTCGGCATTTTTTTCCGGCAATTGCGCGGTAGGGCAGCTGGCGGGGGTTATGGTGAATGACGAGACTTTTCCCTACGCTGTGCAGGCGACGGATAGCCCGGCTACCATTGCCAGTAACTTGGCGGCGTTGATACGAAATTCCGGCCGGATTGTGGATTATGCCGGAAGTACGTTGGCTGTGCCGGGGGCGGACCGATTTACGGCGCGTGTTGTAGCAGGTGCTGGCGCGCTGCAAGAGATCAGGCGGCAGGTGCAGGATTTCAAAATATCGATGTGGTGTCCCGATCCGGCGACGCGGGATGCGGTGGCACCGGTGATTGATCTGGCGCTGACGGATTTGAATTTTATGCCGTTGGCGGATGGAACATATGGGCGGGTGCGGTTTGCTGGTGTGACAGCCAGCGATGGTGGCGCCGATGCTGATTTATACCGAAGGGATTTGATCTATGCGGTCGAGTATCCGACGGCACTGGCACAGATAACGCCGGCGATGCTGTTTGGCACGACGGTTATCGCCGCAAATGACGTTACGCTTGGCAATTTTCAGAGTTGAGGAAATCATGAATATTCATTTGGTGGTGCTGAAGCCGTTCGACGGGTTCAAGCGTGGCGATGTGATTACCGATGCCCCGGCGGTGCAGAAGATTCTGGCCGGTCCGCAGGCTGGCTTTGTTGTGCGTGTCAGCGCGAAGGGGATCTGAGCCATGCCGGTATTTCAACAAGGTGCACTGAATACGACGGCGCTGATTGTGCCCGATTTATATGTGCAGATTGTGCCGCCGCAGTCGCTGCTGCTAAACGGTGTGCCGACTGATGTTTTGGGCATAGTCGGGACGGCGAGCTGGGGGCCGGTTGGTGAGCCGGTGATTGTTGGCAGCATGAGCGATTATGCCGCGAGCTTTGGTGCCGTGATGGCGCGCAAATACGATATGGGCACGCAGGTGGCGACCGCAGTGCAGCAGGGTGCGGGGAATTTTCGTTGTGTGCGCGTGACGGATGGCACGGATACGGCGGCGGCACTTCCATTGCTCAACGGCGTGACGTTTACGGCGATTTATACCGGCAGTCTGGGCAATGCGCTGGCGGTGACGCTCTCCGCTGGATCGGCTGCGAATAGTTGGCGGGCGGTGATTTCCCTGCCGGGGCTGAGCCCGGAGATTTTCGATAATATTCTGGGGACCGGCGCGGTGTTCTGGGAAAACCTTGTGAATGCCGTGAATAATGGCAATGGGGTTTTGCGGGGGCCATCGCAGCTTGTGGTGGCGGTTGGCGGGGCGATGACGGCTGAGCCGGTGGCTGGCACGTTTGCTTTTGCATCCGGCAATCCGGGGAGTGATGGCGCCAGCGCTATTACCGCGGGGACGTTGGTGGGGGTTGATACACTGCCGCGCCAGGGGATGTATGGGTTGCGCGGCCAAGGTTGTGCCGTGGCACTGTTGGCCGATGCGGATGATGCGACGCAATGGAGCGTGCAGACGGAGTTTGGCCTCTCCGAAGGCGTTTATATGATTTTGACCGGGCCATTGGGGGATAATATCGCCAATGCCGTGGCTATAAAGGCTGAGGCTGGGATTGATAGTTATGCCGCCAAGATGATGTTTGGCGACTGGGTGTATTGGGCGGATCAGGCGAATGCGATGATCAGGCTGGTGTCGCCGCAGGGGTTTGTTGCGGGGCGGCTGGCGAATTTGTCGCCGGAACAATCATCGTTGAACAAGCCGCTTTATGGGGTGATCGGAACCCAGAAATCTGGGCAGCCGGGCGGTGGTACGGTGACCGCCTATGCCAGTGCGGATCTGTCGGTGCTGCTGGGGGCGGGGATTGATGTGATTGCCAATCCGCAGCCGGGGGGTAATTTCTGGGGCGTGCGCGGCGGGCATAATTCATCGTCCAACGCCGCGACGAATGGCGATAATTATACGCGGCTGACAAACTATATTGCCTATACGCTTTCGGCCGGCATGGGCGCCTATGTGGGGCAGCTGGTGAATACCACGCTGTTTCAGAATATTCGCGGCACGCTGCTGGCATTTTTGAATGGTCTGCTGTCGCAGGGGATGCTGGGCAGTACCGATGGCAGCCTGCCGTTCGCGGTGGTGTGCGATGTGACCAACAACCCGCAAAGCCGGACGGTGCTGGGTTATGTGCAGGCGGATGTGCAGGTGCGCTACCAGGCGATCAACGAGAAATTTATCGTGAATGTGCAAGGCGGGCAGACTGTGCAGGTGAGTGTGCAGACGCTGCCAACCAACTAAAATAGGGATGCAGAATTATGCCGTATAATACATTCACGGTTGGTAGTGATTGCCAGGTTGTGGTGATGGGGCCGTTCGGGCGGATCGATCTGACGCATGTGATCGGGTTTGAGGCGCACCAGATGACGCTGACGCTGCGGGTGGACCGGCTGGATGGTGTGCAGCTGGGGGCGGAATTGCCGAAAGGCTGGACGGGCAGTTTTATGCTGGACCGGGGTTCTTCGGCGGTGGATGATTTCGTGGCCCAGATCGAGCAGGCTTATCTTGCCGGACAGTCGATTGGGGCGGGAACGCTTTATCAATACGTTAATGAACCGGATGGATCGACCTCGACCTATCAGTTCAATGGCGTGGTGTTCAAGCTGACCTCGGCTGGGGTTTACAAAGGCGATGCTGCGGTGACGCAGAGGCTGGATTTTTATGCCTCCGGGCGGACCCGGGTATGATACCGGCGCGTGTGACGGATACAGCCGGGCGGGTGATTGAGCTGCGCAGGCTGGGTGTTGTGGAGCAGTTGCGGCTGTTCAAGGTGCTGGGGCCGGAGCTTTCGGAAAATCGCGCCTATGTGGGGTTGGCACGGGTGGCGGCGGCTGTGGCGGCCGTGGATGGCGTGCCGGTGCCGTTTCCCGCCGGCGAGGCGGGCATTGAGGCGGTGCTGGAGCGGTTGGGTGAGGACGGCGTAGAAATTGTCGCTGCGGCGCTGATGGGGCCTGCCGTAGCGCAGGTGCTGGCAGAAGCGGGAAACTGAGCCGGCACCCTGCGCTGACCGATTGTTTGTATCTGGTCGGCTGTGGGGTGCCGCATGAGGTGGCGTTTGGTTTGGACGAGGCGGAGCGCATTGCTTACATCGTGAGTTTTGGCACGCTCGCCGGTAAAAGTTTCGACTGGCAGCGGCTGCGCTGGGATTAAGCGGGGATTAAGCAGGGATTAACAACCATCAGTATCGATGAGGCATAATGACCAACGTGGTGTTGACGCTCGGCGGTGTGCCTTTCCAGGATATGGAGGTGCCCGAGAAGATCAATTTTGGTGGCAAGCAGCGCGTGGCCGTGCAGAACTTGATTGGTGGCGGCCGGGTGGTTTCAGCACTCGGGCTGGATGATGGGGAAATCTCGTTCTCCGGGATTTTTTCCGGTGCGGATGCGGTGTCTCGCGCGCAGGAGCTGGATGCGGCGCGGGCATTGGGGGCGCAATTGCCGCTGGTGTGGGGCGGGTTTTATTATATCGTCGTGATTGAGGCGTTTAAGGCTGAGTATCGCAAGTCCACACTTATTCCGTTTTCAATTAATTGTCTGGTGGTGACCGATCCGCTGGCGGCGGCGGCTAATCTCGTTGCACCTTTGGCCAATTTGGTGGGGGGCGATCTGGCGGCGGCGCTGGCGCTGAGTGGGCAGGCCGGGACCTCGATGCAGGGGATTAGCGCGACGAGCCTGGCTGGGTTTGCGGCGGTGCAAAGCGTGCTGTCGGCGGGAATTAGTTCGATGGGGCTGTCGATGAATGCGGCGTCATCCGCGCTGAATGGGGCGGCGACACCTGACGTTGGCGTTGCGGCGGTGGGGCAGCTCGGGGCTGTGTCTGGGCAACTGGCGGGGGCGACGGCGATGCAGGGCTATGTGAACCGGGCGGGCGTGAATTTGGGGTCATTGCTATGAATGAACGGATTGTTGTGGTGGTTGGGGGGAATTTATTCGCTCTGGCGGCAGCGTATTTAAACGATGCGACGCAGTGGATCCGCATTGCTCAGGCCAATCGGCTTAGAGATCCGCAATTGACGGGTGTGAATACGCTGGTGATTCCGCCGGTTGATCCGACGGCTGGAGGTGGCGTTGTTGCTTGAGCAGCTGTTTGAGCAGCGGCTTCAGCAGCCACGTGCGCGGGTGAGCATCGATGGTGTGCCGATGCCGGGGCTGGTTGAGTTGGAGGTTAATGCCGGCGGGTATTTTATGGCCGGGCGGTTTCATGCGGGGTTTGCCATTGGGGCGGCGCCGGGGATTGGCGGGGCGTATTTTGCCGGGCTGGCGAACCAGAGCGTGGTGATTGAGGTGGCGCCCGACGGGCTTGGGTATAGTAATTTATTGACCGGGCAGATCGATGCGGTGCGGATCGATTGGGCGCGTAATCTGGCTGTCGTTTCTGGGCGTGATTTGACGGCGTTGTTGATCGATACTGAGATTTCGCAGAGTTTCGTCAATCAGACATCGAGCCAGATTGCGCAAACGGTGACTGCCGGGCATGGGCTTGTGGCGAATGTGATGCCGACGCAGACGCTGGTGGGGCAGTATTATCAGTTGGACCATGCGCGGACGGCGCTGGGGTTAAATGCGCGGGTTACCACTGAGTGGGAGTTGCTGACGGCGCTGGCGCAGGTGGAGGGGTTTCTGGTTTCCGTGACCGGGAATGTTTTGAATTTTGGCCCGCTACAGAGTGGAGCGCCGGTGTTTATTACGCCGGGGAGTCTTTCGGCACTCACTTTTGATATGATTACGGCGCTGCCGGGGGCGGCGACGGTGAGATCCTGGAATTGCCGGAATAAATCCGTGGTGGCTGGGACATATGGGACGGGGCTGGGGACGACGATTATACGCCCGAATTTAATGCAGGCACAGGCGCAGGCTTTGGCGAAGGGGCATTTGCAGACGCTGGGCCAGCACCGGCTGATTATGCAGGCGCGAATGCCGGCGGATGTGACGCTGGCGCCGGGCATGCTGTTGGCGATGGCCGGGACGGGGATGGGGCTGGACCAAAGCTATGTGGTGGATGCGGTGACGCGACGGTTGGATGGAAAGTCGGGGTTTGTGCAGGATATCGTGGCCCATGCAGCGGTGGTGGTGTGATGGAGCATCTGCTAAATTTTATTAAGGCCGGTGCTGGAGGGTTGGATGGGCGGGCCGGAGTGGCGCGGTTTGGCCTGGTTTCCAGTTTTGATCCGAAGGCCTATGCGGCGCGTATTTTGTTGCAGCCAGAGAATGTGTTGACAGGGTGGCTGCCGGTGATTTCGGCCTGGGTGGGGGCTGGATGGGGGTTGGCCGCACCATTGATGCCGGGGGCCCAGGTGCTGGTGATTGCCCAGGAAGGTGATGCCGAGCAGGGCGTTGTTATGGGAGCGATATGGTCCACGGTGGATCAGCCCATGGCAGCGCCCGCGGGTGAGTTGTGGCTGCGGCACCAGACCGGCAGTTTTATTAAATTGCTAAATGACGGGACGATTTCCTTGCAGGCGCCGCAGGTGAATGTGACGGGAAATCTCGTGGTGAGCGGTGATATTTACGACCTGAATGGCACGCATGGGACGGTGGCGGCGTTACGGCAGGCGCATGATCAGCATGTGCATGTTGTGCCGCAGGGTGGGAGCACCGGATTGCCCTCTGAGACAGTGTGATCGGAGACAGTGTGATGGTTGATCTGGCGTTGCAGATTGGTGGCGATTTATCTGTGGGACCGACGGGGGATTTGGCGCTGGCCGATGGCGCCACGCT
This sequence comes from Acidocella sp., assembly GCA_026224875.1. GTDB lineage: Bacteria > Pseudomonadota > Alphaproteobacteria > Acetobacterales > Acetobacteraceae > Acidocella. Next base: position 17,832 of record JAMFRU010000040.1, on the reverse strand, counting down.
GACCTTGCAACGGGTGTTGCGGCGGTTGCTGACGAACCAGGGCGATTATATCTGGCAGTTGAACTATGGCGCGGGGTTGGGGCAGTTTGTGGGGCAGCCTGGCGCGCCGGCGGCCATTGCCGGTGTTACGAGGGCGCAATTGCTGCAGGAGGCGGATGTGGCGGCATCGCCACCGCCGGTGGTGACGACCGTTGCCGGAAATGACGGTACGGTGATGGCGACGCTGACGTATACCGATGCGGCGACGCTGCAGACGTCGACACTCTCTTTCTCCGTCTAGGGGGTTTCATGCAATTATCACTTCAGAATTTTTCCTCTCTCATGGAGGGGATGGCGGCGTCTGTGCAGGGTGCTGCATCCAGCCTGATCGATTTGACGGTGGGCTCCGTGCTGCGGGCGATATTGGAGGCGAATGCTTCCGTGGCACTTTGGCTGCAATGGTTGATTGTGGAGGTGCTGGCAGCGACGCGGCTGGCGACGAGCAGCGGTGCGGATTGCGATAGTTTTGGCGCGGATTTTGGTTTTATGCGTCTGCCGGCGGTGGCGGCATCCGGCCAGGTGATTTTTTCGCGGTTCAGTGCGACCTCGACGGCTTTGGTGCCGGTGGGGACGAATGTTTCGACGGCGGCGAATACGCAGAGTTTTGTGGTGACGGCTGATGTAAGCAATGCCGCGTATAATGCCGCCGCGAGCGGGTATGTGATTATGCCTGGTGTGGCCAGTGTGAATGTACCGGTGGTGGCCGCGGTTGCGGGGATTGCAGGAAATGTTCTGCCGGGGATGATCTCGCTGGTAAGCACGGCCGTGGCGGGTGTGGATGCCGTAACGAATGCGAATGCCTTGACCGGCGGTGTGGATGCTGAAAGCGATGCGGCGTTCAAGGCGCGGTTTGGAAATTATCTGGCGAGCCTGTCCCGGGCCACGAATGTTTCGATTGGTGCTGCCGTTGCCGGTGTTCAGCAAGGGTTGAGCTACAGCATTACGGAAAACCTTAACCAGGCGGGCGGGATACAGATGGGACACTTTGTGGTCACCATCGATGATGGAACGGGTGCGCCGCCGGTAGCGCTGTTGCAGGCGGTGCAGCAGGAGGTGGATGCCGTACGGCCGGTGGGGACGAGCTTTGTGGTGCAGGGACCGAATGTGGTTCTGGCGAATGTTTTGGTGGCGTTGGTGACGGGGGCTGGGGCCAATCATACCGCCGCCGTTACGGCGGTGGCGGCCGGGGTGGAGGTGTATATTGCTTCGCTGCCGATTGGGGCGGTGCTGAGTTATACCAAGCTGGCGCAGCAGATTTATGACGCGTCCGGTGCCGTGGTGAATTTGTCTGATCTGTTGCTGAATGGCGGGACGGCGGATTTGGTGCCGCCGTTGTTTGGTGTGGTGAGGGCCGGCGTGGTGACGGTGTCCTGAAATGAGCATTGATATTGCGGGCCTGCTCGGCAGGTTGAAATCGGTGTTGCCGGCGCGGTGGTTTGCGGATAGTTCGCCGGTACTGGATGCCGTGCTGGCCGGAATTGCGAGCGCCTGGGTGGAGGTGTTCTCGCTGCTCGATGGGGTTGATGCGCAGAAGCGCGTTGGCACGGCGAATGGCATATTTCTGGACATTGCTTCGGTCGATTATTTTGGTCCGGCGCTGACGCGGCGGGTGGCGGAGGTTGATGTGGCTTATCGAGCGCGCATTCAACAGAATTTGGTGCGGCCGAGGGCAACGCGGGCCAGCGTGGTGCAGGCGTTGCAGGATTTGACCGGGCGGCCCCCGGTGATTTTCGAGCCGCGTAACCCGGCTGATACGGGTGGCTATAACGCGAATATGGGTTACGGGCTGGCCGGCGGGTATGGCAGCATGACGATGCCGTATCAGTTTTTGGTGCAGGCATACCGGCCGAATAATTCGGAATTTCAAGGCAACATTAGCGATACCGAGATTTATGCCGGCATCGCGGCGGTGGTGCCGACCACAACAATCGCCTGGACGAATATCTCCAACTAAGGATCATTTATGGATCGTAATATTGTCTATCCTGGGAGCATTCCACAGGATTCTGATATATTGTACCCTAATCGTAATGCCATGGTCGGGATTGCGGCGCTGACCGCGGCGACATTGGGGACGGGGGTGATGGTGGATGGCTTGAGCTGTACACCGACGACACCGGCCTCGCTTGCCGTGACTGTGGGGCCTGGGAGTATTACGCAGCTTTCGAGCCTGGATGCGTCGGCCTATGGGTCGCTGCCGGCGGATGTTGCGGACCAGATTGTTAAAACCGGGATTAATCTGCAGGCGGTAAATTTTACGCTGGCGGTGCCGGCAAGCTCGGGGCAATCTATAAACTATCTGATTGAGGCGGCATTTTCCGAGACCGATGCTGATCCGATGGTTTTGCCTTATGTGAATGCGGCGGATCCGAGCCAGGCATTTTCGGGGCCGGGTAATGCGGGGACGGAGCAGAATACCCAGCGGATACAGCGCGTGCAGCTGCAGGTGAAACCGGGTGCCGCCGGATTGTCCGGCTCACAGGCAACCCCGGCGGTGGATACGGGTTGGGTGGGCCTGTATGTGGTGACGGTGAATTTTGGACAATTGGCCATTACTTCGTCCAATATTGCGGTGGCCGCGGGTGCGCCGTTTTTGCAATATAAATTGCCGGCGCTGCGCCCGGGTTTTTCCACGATTCAGGTGTTTACGGCGCCGGGCAGTTTTATCGTGCCCAATGGCGTGACGACGGTGCGTGTAGAGGTGACTGCCGGCGGCGGTGCTGGAGGGTTTCACGCCAGTATGCCGAGTGGCGGTGGCGGGGCCGGCGGCAAGGTGATCAGCATTATGTCCGGATTGACGCCGGGGCAGGTGATTCCGGTTTATGTTGGCGGCGGCGGTGAGGCACCAGCCGGCCCGGGAACAGGGGGCGGTGGGGAAAATTCGGCTTTTGCGGGGTTTTTGCTCGCTTTGGGTGGTGCCGGAGGCGGTGGTGGAACATCGACGGCTTCGATCTCCAATGCCGGTGGTGCTGGCGGTTGGGCGAGTGGCGGACAGTTGAATTTGCCGGGCTCCGATGGGGGCGATGCGATTGTTGTGGCGTGCCGTGGTGGTGATGGCGGCGGTCCCGGCAATGGGCGCGGTGTAAGCGGGCCGGTGACGGGAGCGTCGGCACAGAGCTATGGCGGTGGCGGTGGCGGTGGCGGTTGCTCGCCAGGAGCCAACCCGATTGGCTCTCCGGGCGGCCCAGGTGGTGCCGGGCTTGTCGTGGTCGAATATTGAGGAGGGGGCGATGACAATTCCTGCGAACCATTTATGGTTACCGTCCAACGCGCGGTATTTGCAGATTGACGGTTTCGTGCCCACGCCGCGCGGGCCGCAGATACCGCCGCCGCAAGCGTTGGTGTGGCCGGCAAAGGACCCTGGCGATACGCTGGACTATGTGTTCGATTTGACGCCGGCGCTGACCGCTAATCCTGGTGACGGGATCAGCACCTTGGATGTGATGATAAGCCCGGATAATCCGGGGGATCTCACTTTGGTGTCCGCAGCCGCGGATGGGGCGAGGGCGGTGCTGTGGCTGAGCAACGGGCAGGCGCTGACGACCTATACCGTTACGATTAATGTTACCACGGCGGGCGGGCGTACATTGGTACGCAGCATCGCTTTGCCCGTGGTGGCACTCTCTTTCGTGCCGGCGCCGGTGAATGCATTGCAGACATCGCTGGGCCAGGCGCTGACGGACCCGACGGGAACCCCGCTCACGACGATTTGAGGTAGCGATGCCGACCATTGGACAATTACCACCGGCCAGCTCTGTATCCGACACAGACCTGTTAGCAATATATCAGAACGGGCAGACGTTGGCGGCAACGCGGGCGCAGCTGCTCGCGGGTGTGCAGACGGCGCTGACGCTGCCGCAGAACAGTCTGCTGGGCAATGCGGGAACGGGAACCGCGGGGCCTGGCCCGATTACCGTGGGCGCGAATTTAACGCTGTCGGGTAATACACTATCCGCCACTTCAGTGCCGTTTCTGATTCCCGGCCTGACCACGGGCGCGGTGCCGGGAGCGGTTGACGTTGTGCCGTTGGGACAAGGTGGCAAAAATGTCGGTGTTTCCTATGCGAATTTTCTGGCGGGCCTGGCGAATGTGCCCGGTGTGCAGGGTGGAGCGCTGACGGCAAAAGCAACCGGGGCGACTTCGGTACGGACGATTGCTGCGTTGGCGGCGAACGCTGTTTCAATCGAGGATTTTGGCGCGGTTGGTGATGGCGTGACGGATGATAGCGCGGCATTGCTGGCGGCGGTGGCAAGCGGGTTGCCCGTACGGCTGCAGGCGAAGACCTATGCCATTGCGGGTGAGTGCGATATTACCGGGGTGGTTTGCACGTTGTTGGGTGTGCCGGGGTTGAGCATTTTGCTGCGCCCGGCGCAGTCCAGGCTTGGGACGGCTGCGACGCCCACCTGGATTAATGTTACCAGCACCAGTTTTTACGCTGATGGTGTTATTTTTGATGCCAATACCGCTGTCACGGCGAATACGTTGTCCGTCGCAATTGGATCGGCGTGTACGAAGTCGCTGATTTCGCGCTGCCTGTTCCGGAATGCCATGAGCGTAAACAATGGCAGCGGTCTGACGTATCTGCCGAGTGATCCGGAGATTACGCAGCATCATGTGAGCGACTGTGAGTTTACGGGGAATGCGCTGCACGGGCTTAATGCGTTTGCTGGGGATGCGTTAAGCATTACCAACTGCCGTGCGCATGACAACTCGAACAACGGTATTATCGTGAACAGCATGGATACCACGTTCACGTTAAAAATCCGGGAACTGCATATTGTCGCCAATACCTGTTGGAACAACGGTGTTGGCATATTGGTCGGCAATTTTGTTGCCAATAACGTTAATGTGCAGCCGTTTTTATATGGAAATGCGAATCCGGACGTGTTGGGGGCGATCATCGCTTCCAATAATTGCTACTCCAATAGAGAGTATGGGATTTATATTTCCGGCCGCAACATACTTGTTTCGGGAAATCTGTGCACGAATAATAGTTCGGCGGCATCCTTTGGTGCGGGCATTTTGTGCGATACGGGGTATTGCAAGGTCTCCGGGAATATGATTTCGGGTTCGTCCCCCTTTGGCATTGACTGCGGCGGCTCTGTTTATACGGATGTGGATAATAACTTCATCAATGGATCCTTGGTCGGTTTGAATATTGGCGGCGGGCAGAACTGCCGGGCGCGGTCTAATTTTATTCAGGACTGCACGCAGCAGTCGGTCAGTGTCCAGAACGTGGAAGGTGATGGTAGCGGTGACAATTTTGGTCTTGCCTGTACGGATTTGTCGATTGTAGGAAATTGGATAAGCTATAGCGGTAGTGCGCTTGGCATTGTGGTGCGCGATGGCGCGCAGAACCTGCTGGTTGAAGACAATGTTATTTTTGTAAGCTCCGGCGGTAATGTAATAAATGCGATTTCAGCCTATACGGATAGCATCACCATCCGTGGAAATCTGCTGAATTTCACGTCCCGATGGGCGGTGAATCCTACGCTGGTCAATGGGGTTTATACGCTGACGATCCCGGATATTGCGGATGCCGTGTCGATATCGCAAGCGACGGCGCCGATTACCAGCATGGTGACCGCGCAGGCGGCTTTGGTGGCCGGGCAGGTGATTTTTATAAAGATAACCAACACCGGTCTTACTTATACCCATGCAACGATCACCGTTACGGGAACGGGTACCGGGGCGGCGGCGACCGCGAATATTTATGCCGGCAAGATCGTCGGTATTCAGATGACCAGTTTTGGTTCCGGTTATGGCGCTGGAACGACGGTGACGATTACCGGTGATGGGATTGGTGCGATTGCAACCGCACAGGTGGGTTTGGCGCCGTGGCAGAATAAAGAGCTGAGCATCGATTGCCTGGCGAATGTAACTTTTGCGGCGGCGGGGGCCGCGCCGGTGCAAAGCAATTGGACGGGGGCACCGATTACCGTGCCGGCGAATGCGACGATCGATTGGATTGGCCGTGGCGCCAGTGGCTGGCGGGCGATGCGGTTTTCGCAAAACGATTATGTATCGCCAAATGGCGACGGCAGCGTGACGGTTAAGACACAAAGCGGTGATATCTCGCTGCATCCGGCGGGGAGTGGTGCTGTGCGGATTATATCCGATGCGGAAACGACGGGGGCGGTGGAGCTTATTGGCCGTGGCTCGCCTTTGAATGCGGTTACAGCACCTGCAGGTTCGACGTTCCGGAATTTGAATGGTGGTGTGGGCACGACGTTCTGGGTGAAGCAATCCGGAACGGGATCATCCAACTGGGTGGCGGTGGCCTGAAGCGTAGCTTGCCGGAAACGGGATAACTCAACGAAAGCTGATCATGACAACCATCGCGCAATTACCGCCGGCGGCCTCCGTTGGTGCGGGTGATCTGCTGCCTTTATCACAGGCAGGATTGCTGTATTCGGTTACTGTGTCGCAACTGACGGCTGATTTGCAGCCGGGGATCAATATAGCCACGGGCGATCTGCTGGGACGAAATAGCATAGGGGCTGGGGCGCCGGAAGCTGTGGTGGTTGGCACCGGGCTGGCGTTAAGAGCGGGCGCGCTGGCGGCGACGGGTGCCGACCATGCGGGGTTCCCGGTGCAGGCGTCTCTGGCGCTCTCCGATGATATTGTGATCAGCGCTGATGGGGCGCCGGGTTTGCTGCCTGTGCAGGCGTTGTGGGGGCTTTTCACGGCGGGCAGCGGGCTTGCCATCGAGAATGGTGTGATCAGCGTCACGGCGTCGTCTGTGGCGGGGGCTGCCGGGCCGCAGGGGCCTGTGGGGGCGGCGGGGCCTGTGGGTCCTGCTGGTGCCACGGGCCCGGCTGGCGACGGGCTGGCGGGGCCTGCGGCGGGAAATTCGGCGAGCTCGGTTGGTGATTCCGATTATGTCGCGCTTTGGCAGAACGGGGCACTGGCGTGGATGCCCTATGGGCAGTTTTTGGGTGGGCAGACGATTGATGAATTGCCCGCGGCGGGGCCGGCGGGGGATAGTGATGAGCTGCTGGTGGCGCAAAGCGGCAATACGCTGAGTGTGCAGAGTTTCAGTGCGATCTGGGGGTATCTTCAGAACAAATTGCCGAGCGTGCAGTCCTCCGTTGTTGAGCTGACGGCGAATACCGTGCTGGATTCGACGGAGCATAATGGCCGGTTTTTGGTGGCGAGCGTGCCGGTTACGCTGACGGCGAATTTTACCAATATGGGACCGGGGTTTTCCTGCACTTTGGTTAATCTTGCGCCTGGGCCTGTGACGATGGGAACGGGTATTACGTCTGGCTCTGGGAGCACCAGCCTGCCGCCGGGTGCATCGACGACGTTGCTGGGGTTGCGTTATTCTGGTGGGTCTCTGGTGTGGTGGAGCGGGGTGGTGCCGAATGCGCCGACGATTACCATCGCCTCGATTGTGCCGCCGGGTTTGAGCACAATGTTTGTTGTGTCGGGGGGTATTTTTAATGATGCGCCGACGGCTCTGGATTATTCGGTTGATGGCGGTTCGACTTGGGCAGTGGCGGCAAGCCCGGTGATTACCGAAAATGCGTATAGTTTCACGGTGCCGGGGCTGACAGCCGGGACATATTCGATGCGTGTACGGGACCAGAATAATGTTGCGGTGTTGGGTGTTTCTAACAATTTCACCGTGGCACCGCCTTCGATTAGCATGTTGAGCCTGCCGGGTACGGCAACGCTGGGGAGTGCCATTGCAGTTAGCGGTGCTGTGTCGCCTGGTAATACGGCGGTGCAGATTGGGCTTTCGGCCAGTGCGACGGTGGCACCTGTGGTTTGGGTAAATGCGGTGACGAGCGCTGGGGCGTGGACCGGCAGCCTGACGCCGGCCGCGGCTGGAACGGTTTATATTTGGGCGGAGCAGGTGGGGAATACGGTTGTGAATGCGGTGTCCGCGGCGGTGTCGGTGGTATTGGCTTCGTTGAGCGTGACCGCACCTTCTAGCGGTGTGGCTGGGACGGTGCTGACCGTTAGCGGGACGGTGAGCCCGATGGCGGATAATGTTAATGTCCAACTCTCCGTGCAGAATACTGTGGTGCCGACGAGTGGTTGGATTGTGGCAACCAATAGTGGCGGGAGTTACACGGCAGCTCTGACGCCTGCGGCGGGTGGGACTTATTATGCGTGGGCGCAGGATTCGGGTACCGGTGCTACGACTGTGTCCTCCGCCATTACCGTGGCTGCGGCACCGGCGCTGGTCTATGGATTTAATAATCCAGGCGGAAGTTATGTGCATGGAGATACTGTCGATACCATTCCGCTGAATGGCTCGGTAACGCCGGCACAGAATGTGCCGACGCAGGTCGCGCTCTCGACCTCGAATGCTGTGGTGCCCAGCACGGGCTGGGAGGCGGCATTGGTTTTCGACTCTAATGCGCTATGGGCGGTGTTCCAGACCATTCCGGCCGTTGCGGGGAATTATTATGTGTGGGTACAGAGTACTGCGGGCACTAACACTGCGGTAAGCAGCTTCACGTTAACGGTGACCTGAAGCGATGGCGATATTATTTAATATGCCTGGTTCGCCCGTGTTGGCGAGCTTGAATAAACGCGTGCTGACGGGGCCGTTGCCGGCTGGGAGTGCGCCGCCGGTTGGTTTGTTCGCGGGGCCGTATCCTTCGGATATCAGCGGGCTTTCGGGCTGGTGGGATGCGGGGCTGCTGTCTGGGCTGCTGGATGCGAGCGGTGCGCCCGTTGCGGTGGTGAATGACATTGTGGGCGCCGTGCTGGACAAGTCTGGGCAGGGGCAGAATCTGGTACCGTATCATGTTGTTTTTGATACGGTGCCGGTGGTGACCCTCGCGGTGCCGCGTGTGAACGGGTATTTGGGCGCGGTTGGGGCGCCTGATGCGGCGATTGTTAATTATGGACCGAGCCTGGATGCTGATTGGGGCCTGACGCATCCGGGGCTGGAGTTTGGCGCGGGGGCGGCGTGGACGCGGTATTTTGTTTGGACGCGGCCGAATTGGCGGCAGGGGGCGTATTCCGCCAATAATGAGCCGATTCCGTTGATCCATACGACCGCAGGATCGGGTACTACGATTTTGCAGGCGGATAGCGCGGAAGGCAGCAATTTGACGCTGTTTCCGGGCGCGGGGGGGCAGGTTGTGCTGTCGGGTGGTTTGGCGCGGCGGCATAGCCATGCGGTGATATTGCGCAATACGCCGGGTGTGGGCGTGGATGTGTGGCTGGATGGCGTGCAGGTGGCTGTAGCCGTAGCCAATCCGCTGCCGGCGAGCGCGAATGCGCCGGTGCTGCTTTTGCACGATGGTTCGTTTCAAGGCTCGGCGCAGTGCTGGTTTCATGAAGCGGCGGCGTGGGAGAAAGCGCTGAATTCGGTTGAGGTGCAGGTGCTGATTGCGGCACAGGCGCGATGGGTGCTGGGTACGCGCCGGGGCGTGAACCTGCTTGTGATGGGGCAGTCCAATGCGGCTTGGTTTATCAATGCCGGAGGGCCGCTGGCGCTGGCGCAGGGCATTGCCTGGTATTTAGGTGCTGTGGCCTATGGGTTTACGGCTTCCATTTCGGGGAGCGATATTTCGCCCGACCGGTACTCTGTGGTTTCTGGTCATCCTATTTCGAATTCGTCGCCGCCGCTGTTTCCGCCGGGGGTGGGTGAGGGCACGTTTTTGACGAATCCTGGCGATGGGTCTGATCCGTCGACCTGGAGTGTCGGGCCGGATTTTGCGGCGTTGACGGCGTATCTGACGGGTAGTGCGGCACTGGTGAGCGCGGTTGATAAGGCGGATATCGCGTTTCTGATCTGGCCGTGGTCGGAACAGGACAGCACCATGCCTTATGCGAACAAGAATTTGTATAAGGCGACGGTATTGCAACTGCTTGCGATGACGCGGGCGTTGTTGGGGCGGAGTGCGGCGCAGCTGCCTTTGCTGGCCTGGAACGCGATCCCCTACGAGACCGATGATGGCGTGCAGATGGTGCGGGAATCGATTGCGGATTTGGCTGCCGTGGAGGCGAATAACATTGTTGTTTTTGCAGCGCAGACGGCGGATTCGAATCCGTTGAACGCCTCGTATGATCCGACGACGGGATTGTTCAGCGGGGGGGATCCGGCGCATCGGGACGAACCGGATTTGTTGCGATATGGCAGGATAGGCGTGCATGCCGCGGGGCAGGCGGCTGTTGCGATGGGGCTGTCCGACACGATAGCGGCGGTGCAGTTGCCGGGAAGTGGATTGCCGATGAAGGGTGGTCCGCGGATTGTACATGTTTATCGGGCTTCTGACACAAATCTGGTTCTGACGATTGCTCATGATGCGGGGAATGATTTGCTGGTGCCGTTGCAGGCGGAGAACGGTGCCGGGTTTGCGGTGATGGATGGCGGGTCGGTCGCGGCGCCTGGGGTAATGATTACGGCGGCTGCGGCGACGCGGGTAGATGCAACGCATATTGCTGTAACGTTGAGCCAGCCGATCGCGAGCCCTTCTGCCGAGGCGTTGTTCTTTTATCCGTATGGCAGCACGCAGATTGGGCGGGGTGATGCGGTGACGGATAATCTCGCGGTTCTGACGCCGCCGGCTAATTGGAATATTGGCGGGGATCTTGGTGCGGCCTGGAATTTGAGTTTTCCGCTGCAGGCCACGGCATACCCGATCGTTTTATCCGATATTGCTGCTTGAGGAGCTCAAATGGAGACAGAAACTATTTCCCTGCTACGTAATGATATTGCAGGGCTCCGTAACGATGTTACGGCGATACGGCAGGATGTTGGGATTTTAGAGACGAAATCGGATTCAATAGAGGCGTGGCGGGTGCGTTATCTGGCGCAAGAAGATCAGGTTATCAACAAGCTCTTTGCGAAGGTTGATGAACTGGTGGCGGGGTTGGGGGATGTGCGGGAGGATTTGTCGCGCATCCGGGGTGAGCGGGATGCGGAACGGCGGATGAGCGTGATGTTGATCAGCGTGCTGTCGGCGGCATGCGGCGGATTGGGGGCGAGTCTGTTTCATGGGTAATTTAGTGGATAATTTTGCGCGGTGCTTTGCTTTTACGTTGAGTGAGGAAGGCGGGTTTACGAATAACGCAACTGATCCCGGGAATTGGACAGGGGGTGTTGTGGGGCATGGTGTGTTGCGGGGGACCAAATACGGAATAAGTGCTGCGGCATATCCGGGGCTGGATATTGAAAACATATCTGAACAGGATGCGGAAGATATTTACCGCCGGGATTACTATGCGCCCTTGCAGGGCGATGCGCTGAAATTACCGGTGGGGCTGGTGTTGTTTGACGGGGCGGTGAATGCCGGGTTGCGGCGGGCCGTTGTTTGGTTGCAGCAGGCTTTAAACCAAACGGCGGATGGTGTTTTGGGAAGCAAAACGCTTGAGGCCGCGGGGGCGGCGGACCCGCTGGTGTTGGCGCGGGAGATACTGGCGCGGCGGATTGATTTTTATGCGCGGCTGCCGACATGGCCAAATTTTGGGTTGGGGTGGAGCCGGCGTGTAATTGCGCTGGCGGGGGAGATTTTACGGTGAGGGATAAAATGGAGCGGTTTTTTCAATCGCCGGAGAACAGGACGGGGCTGGCGATATGGCTTGGGACGGTCGTGACGGCTGGGTTGCAGTATTTCTTGCTGCGCCAGGCGGTTTCCTCGATCGATCTTCTTGGGTTGGTGCTGGGGCTGATCAAAATTCTTCAGCCGGATAACTGCGTGACGGTGGCGCAGCTCGAGAAGGCGATTGGCGATGTTTCGGTGTTGTTGAAGACGGGAAATTCCGCCGCGGTTGGGGCTGTGGTGGCGGATGTGGAGGGGTTGGTGGCTGGCACGGTGCCGGCGGCTCCTTAATTGTAACGATGGAGATTGTGATGAGTGAGACAACGCAGGTTGAGAATGTTTTGAATGTGGCTGCTGGTGTTGGTGCTGCGATTGGTGGACCGGTAGGTGCTGCCGTGGCGGCTGGGTTGCAGGTTGGCGAGGCGGTGGTGAATTCGGTGGCGGCGAGCCAGTCGGCCCATGCTGATGCGCTGACGACTGTTTCGGCGGCGGCAGATACGTTGGCGACTGTGGCGGCACCGGTGCTGGCAAGTTTGCCGGTGCAGGATGCGGCCAAGGCGCAGGCAAGTTTGGGGCTGTTGCAGACTGTGCTGGCGGATTTGAAGGGTATTTTCGGGCTCTGATCGTGTGGCCCGGTGATGAGCCGGGCCATATTGATAGTCGTGCTTGCGTGTCGTTGCTGGGGCACCATTACTCTGCGGGCCATGATTACGATGAGTTAGCAGCGAATGCGGGGATCGGGGATGCGGGGTGTCGGAGATGATGAGCGCGTTTCGTAAGGCGCTGAACGCGGCGGGAATGGCTGGGAGCACTGCTATGCGGGGAATGGGGCTTTACGGCATTGCCATGGCGGCCGGCCGGCCGGGGTTGGGTGGGTTTGCGCCCATCGCTGGGGCAGCTGGCCGCCCTGCGGGGCAGCAGGTTAAGGTTGTGGGGCCCGTGGGTGAGGCTGGTTTTGCGGCGGCCGGGCACGGTGTGCCGAATGATGCCGGGGCGCTGGCTGTGCGGCAGGGGAGCGGCGGAGCAGACACATCCTACCGGGCGGTTTTGGCGCAGGCGCGGCATGAGGCTGCGACCGGGCGGGCGCGGCGGGAGGCTGATGCGGCAGGGCTGCATTTGCCGGCGCGGGGTACGGTGTTGGCTGGATTGTCGTTTGCGCCGCCGCCGGGCGGTGGCGCGGCCCAGGCCGGCTCACCTTTCGCGCCGCCAGGTGGTGGCACGGTTGATGGGGGCGCACTTTATCCTGCGAGGCCTTGGGCAGCGGAGGCGCCGGCGTTGCTCCGGCAGGGCGGTGTACGTGATGCGGTGGCGGTGCAGGCGGGGGACGGCCAGTTCACGGGGGCTGAGGCCGCGCCGGCGCTTGTCGCACCACCCGATATCGGGCGGGCGCTGGAAAATTACATCTTCCGGCAGTCGCGTTTGCCGCCAGCCGGGGGGGCGGGGTTTAATCCGCTGCTCAGCCCGCTCTGGGCCGGGTTAAAAGTACCGGGTTAGGCGCGAACTTAAGCGCCAACTCAAGCAAGGGGCTCAGATAGAGAGAGAATGAGACCCTCGGCCTCATCCCGGTCCAGTGCCAAGGCGCGGCGGGCGGTGGACTGGGCGAAGCCGCCGCGGGCCATGGTGGCGAGGATTTTATCCGTGGGGGCCGGGCCGAATGGGCCTGCACGGCGGCGGCGCAGATAGGCGCAGGCGGCGGCGAGTTCGCGTTCAGGGTCGTCGGGCAGGGATGGGGCCCTGATCCCCTTGGCGGCCAGATGCGCCAGAGTGGCGCGGTGGGATTTGCCCTCACGGGTCAGGCGGTTGGCGCGCGAGACGGCGAAGGCGTCGTCGTTCAGAACCCCCAGCTTGCGCAGGCGGCTTAATACACCGGGAATTTCGGCCTTGGCCTGCTGTATGGTGTCGGCGATTTCCTCTGCCGCCTCTTCCCCCTGCAACCTGCCCCAGCGGTCCACCCGGCGGGCCAGCACGCGCGCGAGTCCTGCCTCAGTGGCGGTATAACGCGCCATGTGGTTCAGTGCTGCTTCGTATAAGGTTGCCGCATTCGGCGGTTTACCTGCCGTGCGCGCGAGTTTGGCCATACGCGCAAGTCTGGCGCCCTTTGGGGCTCTTGTCACGGGGGCGCGGGGGCTTTATAGGCGCCGCTTCACGGTAAAACGTGATGCGTGCGTGTCCGGGCCATTAGGCATGCCTGGCCGCCGCCCCGATGTTCGGGACCCCGCTTTGCGGCGGGATGCAGCGACAGGAGACAAAAATGCCGAAGCTCAAGACCAAGTCATCGGTCAAGAAGCGCTTCAAGATCACGGCCACGGGCAAGGTTCTCGCCGGCCCGGGCAAGAAGCGCCACAACCTCTATGCCCGTAGCCAGAAGGCCAAGCGCCAGAATCGCGGCAGCCAGACCCTTACCCACGCTGACGGCCTGACCGTTAAGCAGTGGGCCCCCTACGGTCTGTAAGAGAGGAATTAGACAATGGCACGTGTTAAACGCGGCGTAACCACCCACGCCCGCCACAAAAAAGTCCTGGCACAGTCGAAGGGTTTCGTCGGCCGTTCCTCAACCAATTATCGTATCGCGTTGGAGCGCCTGGAAAAGGCTCTGCAATATGCTTATCGCGATCGCCGGGTTAAGAAGCGCGAATTCCGCTCGCTTTGGATCCAGCGTATCAATGCCGCTGTGCGCGAGCATGGCCTTACCTACAGCCAGTTTATTTTCGGGCTGAAGCAGGTTGGGTTGGAACTGGACCGTAAAGTCCTCTCCGCCATCGCGTTTGACGACCCGGCCTCCTTCGCGGAGATCGTGCAGGCGGTTAAGGGTGTATCCACCGCTGATACCGCCGCGGAATAATCGAGCGGAATAATTTTCCGCAACATTACTTGTCTCATGTCCGGGTGGAGCTCATCTCTACCTGGACATGAAACCACCCGCCCCCATTCCAGAGCATCTCGCGCAAAGCGCCTCCTTCCTCACACCGCAGGAACAGGAGCAGCTTTGGCATGCCGCCATTATTATGGCGGATTCCCGCGGCCTTCTGCTCCGGCTTACGGCCGTGTTCGGCCGCCGGATCGATAATCTGCGCAACTCCCTCTCCCAAACCGGCCAGCGCCTGGGCGGTGCCGCCTGGACCAGCCTGGTGCAGCGCGCCGGGGATATGATCGAGGATACGCTCTGGTCGAGTTATAATGTCGCCACCTTTGGGCTGGAAATTCTGCCTGAGTTTGCCCGCCCCCGGCACCCGCGCGCCAACCGGCTGCATCGCCTGGCCACCGCCGCCAGTGGTGCTGCCTCGGGTTTTGCCGGGTTTCCCGGCGTGGTGTTCGACATTCCCTTCACCACCACGATGATCCTACGCTCCATCGCCCAGGTGGCGCGTGATTCCGGCGAGGATTTATCAGAAGAGGCCACGCGCCGCGCCTGCCTGGAAGTGCTGGCCTTTGGCGGCCCCGGTAGTGCTGATGACGAGACGGAGATGGGCTATTGGGCAACCAGGCTCGGCGTTAATCACCTTACCATCAACCTGCTGATTAAAAGTGCGGCGGGGCGTTTTGGCATGGTGCTGTCGGACAAGCTTATGGCTCAGGCTGTGCCGGTGGCCGGCGCTATTACCGGCGGACTGTTGAATTACGCCTTCACCGAGCATTATCAGAACATGGCCCGGGTACATTTTTGCCTGCGCGCGCTGGAGCGCCGTACTGGGGAGACGCTGGTTCTGCAGCAATGCTTCGAGCAGATGGTGCAGGCGGCCCGCGACCGGCGGCGTGTCGGCCGCCGGGGGAAAACCCCCGGGGCACTCAAATACCTGCCCCGGGAACGCGCGATCTAAAGTCTATTTAAAGCTGATCAGCTCCACGTCGAAAATCAACGTCGCACCTGGGGGGATGAGGCCGCCGGCACCGCGCTGGCCGTAGCCATGCTCAGCCGGCAGCACCAGCGTACGCTGCCCGCCCGGCTGCATGGTGGACACGCCGATATCCCAGCCGGAAATCACCTGGCCGACGCCGAGCTTGAAGTTGAAGGGCTGCCCGCGGTCGCGCGAGGAGTCGAATTTTTTGCCCTTCTCGCCTGCATCGTCGAGCCAGCCGGTGTAATGCACGGTCACTGTCTGACCCTTTTGCGGCGACTCGCCAGTCCCAACAACATGATCGACATATTTGATGCCCGAAGGCAGGGTCACGGTTTCGGTCATTTTGCTCCCTTTCAGATGTAATCTTTGAACGGCCCATGGCCGCCTGGGAGTATGCAATATCAGCTTTTCGCCTGATGGAAACCGGCTGCCAGCGCATCGCCCTCACACACATAGGCGCCATGCTTGGTCTTGCCGAAATACCGCGAGCTGCTGACATGGAAACTATGGCTTTTGCTGAGGGTGGACCACATTACAACGCCGCTGGGGCAATGTTCCGCCGCCGCGGCCGTGGTTGAGAATTCCAATGCTTTCGACAATTCACCCCCGGTTTTGGCTTCGGGCTTGGCACCAGGCTTCGCGGCCGACGTGCCAGCCACCGGGGTCATGGTGCCACCGGCCGTCTGCGCCGCGGATGGCGCCGGCCCCAAGGTAAAAACAATATAAAGCATGGGCACGAACAGGGTGGATGGGATGATTTTCAGGACACCTCTCCGCTAACTACATCGCTTGATGTGGGTATTTAATTCCATCTACAGTTGTGTCCATAACGAAAGAACCCGTCAAGAGGGTAAATGATCTGCCCATTTCCCGTAACGCGGGCAGGGCGCACAAGCAGGGCTCGCATGATTTGCGCGGCGCGCTTCACGGGTTTAGAACCCCGGCGCCCATAACTGCATCGAGACGCCAAATGAGCCTGATCGCCGACCGCCTCAACCGTATCAGCCCGAGCCAGACCATCGCCATTTCCTCCAAAGCGAGGGCACTGAAAGCAGCGGGGCGCGACATTATCGGTCTCTCCGCCGGCGAGCCGGATTTTGACACCCCGGCGCATATCAAGCAGGCGGCCATCGACGCGATTAACGCCGGCGATACCAAATATACCGATGTCGCGGGCACGCCGGCTTTGCGCAAAGCCATCGCCGCCAAATTCCTGCGTGATTCTGGCATCGATTATAAGCCAGAGGAGATCATCGTCTCCACCGGCGGCAAGCAGGTGATTTTCAACGCCATGCTGGCCACCGTGCAGGCGGGCGATGAGGTCATCATTCCAACCCCGTGCTGGGTTTCGTACCCGGACATCGTGGCTCTAGCCGAAGGCACGCCGGTGTTCGTGCCGTGCTCCCAGAACAACGGCTTCAAGCTGCGTGCCGAAGATCTGGAAGCCGCCATCACGCCGAAGACCAAATGGTTCTTCCTGAACTCCCCCAGCAACCCGACCGGTGCCGCCTATTCGGCCGAGGAGCTGCGCGACATCTGCGATGTGCTGCTGCGGCACCCTAATGTGTGGGTGTTCACGGACGATATTTACGACAAGCTCACCTACGACGGTTTTAAACCCGCGACCATCGTCCAGGTCGAGCCGGCCTTGCGCAGCCGCACCATCACCATGAACGGCTGCTCGAAAGCCTATGCCATGACCGGCTGGCGCATCGGTTTCTGCGGCGCGCCCGTGGAGCTTATCAAGGCAATGGACAAATTGCAGAGCCAGTCCACCTCCAACACCTCCTCGATCTCCCAGGCCGCCGCTTTGGCAGCCCTCAACGGGCCGGAAGACGCGATTGCCGAAATGGTCGTGGAGTACAAGGCCCGCCGCGACCTGGTGGTCGATATGCTGAACCAGGCGGAAGGCATCACCTGCCACAAGCCGGAAGGCGCGTTCTACGTGTTCCCCGCCATCCATGGCTGCATCGGCAAAACCACGCCCAAGGGTGTTAAAATCACCAATGACGAGGATTTCGTCATAGCATTGCTGGATGAGGAAGGGGTTGCCGCGGTACATGGCGCCGCCTTCGTCTACCCGGGGCATTTCCGCATCTCCTACGCCACCTCTACCGAGGCTTTGCGTGAGGCCTGCACCCGCATCCAGCGTTTCTGCGCCGCATTGAAGTAACGTTTCGGTCTGGAGGCTACCCTGCATGCGGCAGCCCCCAGCCGACCTTCGGCATAAAGTCATCGCGCGGCCGATCTTAACGAGGTCCGGGGCCGATGAGACGCGTCCGGATTGATTTTGCACATTGTCGCGCATCAAAATATTTACTAGGAGCAATCGACATTCGGGACTTCCGGCGCGGGTAGGCTTTGTGATTCATAGAACTCCAGCTTCAACGATCTGGAGTTTTCTATGGCCCCCAAACGCTACGAGCTTTCGGAAAAACAATGGG
>JAMFRU010000039.1 GCA_026224875.1 Acidocella sp. | reverse complement strand
TCGGCGATTCCACCGATCCCGCAACCACCATGGGGCCGGTTATCAGCGCGGCCCAGGTCGAGCGCTGCGAACGTTACGTCCAGCTCGCCGTAGATGCCGGTGCGAAAATCATCGCCGGCGGCAAGCGCGCCGACCGTCCAGGCTTCTATTTCGAACCCACAATCCTCGACCTGCCCGACAATGAGAATCCCGCCGCGCAGGATGAAATTTTTGGCCCCGTCATCGGCGTCATCGGCTATCGAGACATCGATCACGCAATCGAAATGGCCAATGATTCGCCACTCGGCCTGTCCGGCTATGTGCATGGCAAAGATGCCCGGCAGGCATTGAGCGTCGCTCGCCGCATCCGCTCCGGCGCGATCAACGTAAATTGCTTTCTGGCCAGCCCGCACGCTTCGTCCGGCGGCCAAAAACTGAGCGGCATCGGCCGGGAGCGCGGCATCGAGGGCATTCGCGCCTTTCAGGAGCTGCAATGCCTCAACCTCGGCACAGCGGTTTGAACAACATGCGCGGACAGATCGCGATTATCGGCATGGGCCTCACCGCCCAGGGCCGCGGGCTGGGTGCCACCGAGTTGGAGCTGCGGCGCCAGGCACTGGAAAACGCCCTCGCCGAAACAGGCCTCGAACGTAGCGCGATCGATGGCTATATCCATGCCTCGCATGAGCGCGAGGACATACGCTATCTCGGCCTCTCGCCCAATTTTTCCTGGCCCGTGCAGTCAGGCGGCGCCACCACGCCCAGCACGTTCGCCATCGCCGCCGGTGCCATTCTCTCCGGACAGGCGGAGATGGTCGCCTGCGCCTACGGCATGGCCCCTTCCACACCGCAGCCAAGTGCGGCGCGCGGGCCGTTCGGCTCATTTGGCTATGGCTATCCGAGCCGGGTCGGCATGATCGGCGCCGCCAGCGCCCATGCGCTGCACGCGCGCTAGCATATGGATCATTTCGGCACGACGAGTGAGCATCTCGGCGCCGGCGCCGTGCAGCTGCGCCAGCACGCTTTGCACCGCCCCGATGCCATCACCTACGGACAGCCGATCACACTCGAAGACCACCAGGCCTCACCGATGGTCGTCGAGCCCTTCCGCATGCTCGACTGCTGCCGCGACACAGATGGCGGCGCCGTCTTCCTACTCACAAGTGCGGCGCGGGCGAAAACAATGCCGGGCGTCCGCCCCATCTACATCCGCGGCATGGGCTTCGGCCATAACATCCGCAACTGGCATGGGCGCGATGTCTACGCGCATCATGATGACGTCGCCCCCGCCGCCGCACGCGCCTTCGCCCAGGCCGGCATCATGCTTGATGATATCGACACCGCCCAGTTCTATGACCCCTTCACCATCTCCATCATCATGCAGCTTGAACATTATGGATTCTGCAAATCCGGACATGGAGGTCCGTTTGTGGCGGATGGCGGTATCGCGCTCGATGGAAAAATCCCCGCCAATACTGGCGGCGGCCAGATCTCAGGTTTTTACGCAGCCGGTTTCACGCCAATCATCGAAGCGATGAAACAACTGCGCGGCGAGGCGGGGGCAATGCAGGTCAAAAATGCAAACATCGCGCTTTCCAGCGGCCACGGGCTGAACGGCGGAGTGCAAAACACATGGTCGCACGGCACGCTAATTCTGGGAAATGAGCCATGAACAACATAGCAGCTCTGATACAAGGTGAGCCCGATGCGCCGTTCTGGGACGCTTGGCGCGATGGCGAGCGCTTCTTGCTGCACCGCTGCGGCATATGTGGCCGGCATGAGTGGCCCGCGACATGCTGCATCGAGTATGGTCTGTCCGCGATGGAATGGGTTGAAGTGCCGGCCACAGGCGTTATTGATAGTTTTACAATCTTCCATCGCGCCTACACCAAGGAACTCGCGGCAGACGTGCCATACACGTTGGCTGTGCTGCGCCTCGATGAAGGCCCCTATTTCCACACGCGCATCACCGGCATCGCTCCCGAAAGCATAAGGATCGGCATGCGTGTGCGGCTTCGGCGTGGCACGGGCGACTCCTTTCCCCTGTTTCTGCCAGAATAGGCCGCGTGGCACGTTGGCGGTGTAAGCCGGTGCTGCTCTGCGGCAACGGTTCACGTCACGTAAATGCCCGCACGCATTCGATCGCTGGGACGATCAAAACATCGTAAAATTTGCCCGGAACCTCTGCCAGTCTCATCAGTCTACCGCGCATGTTTTGGAATTTTATCAATATCCAACCGGCTAATGTCGAGATCACGGCAAACTCGCGACGACGCGGTTGGCGTAGTGAAACGCGAGAGTAGACACTGCACGGATACCCGATGCTTTCTTAAACGGCATTGGTTCGAAATAAATTAAAGAAAACAAGCGGGAGTATCTTTATGTCCAAGACAAAAAACAATTTTCGTGCGGGCAAGCCCGGTAACATCCTTACCACTCGCCAGTTGCGTAAATTCGGGCTCGGCCTACCGGCGGTTTTGGCGGCTGCACCAGCGGCGCATGCGTTGCAGCTGTACGATGGCACGACACATGGCAACAACGTTGAGATCAACCTGAACATCACGGCCTCGTACACCGGGCTGTACCGTGTGCAGTCGCCCTCCACGGTTCTGGTTTCCGGCGCGACCAACGCAAACGGTAACGATGGCGACGCCAACTTCCGCCACGGTATCGTCGGCAACACGTTTGAAGTTCTGCCCGTGTTGGACATCAAAGATCAATCCTTCGGCATGCATTTCTCCGGTGAGTACTTCCTCAACACCGTGTATCTGCAGGGCAACCAGAACAACCAGGCCGCCACGGTCAACCCGATCACCAGCTCGAACACCAGCTTCGCGCAAGAGACCCGCACGGCCAACGGCCAGAACGGGCGCATGCTCGATGCCTTTGTGTACGACAGCTGGAATTTCGCCGGCGGTCAGCAATTCACCGTCAAGGCCGGTCAGCAGACATTGTTCTGGGGCCAGAG
>JAMFRU010000038.1 GCA_026224875.1 Acidocella sp. | reverse complement strand
GACCCCCACAAATTCGGGTCTAAACACAGGGAGGGGGAGTTATCCTAGTATGTGGGTTACCCACATACTAGGATAACTCCCCCTCCCTGTGTTTAGACCCGGGTGGGATCCAAGGGCCCTTCGGCCCTTGGCGGGTCCAGGGCAGAGCCCTGGCCTTTTTCCTTCCTACGCCTGCGGCACCGAGGTCAGCGGTTGGACGGGCGGCGGGTTTGGGTTGTTGACGTTGAGGGCTACGGAGGCGCCGAGGGCGTTGGCCATGTTGGTGGGGACGAGGATGGTGACACCACGGTCTTTGTTCATGTCGTAGATGAGGCCCATTTGGCGGATTTGTAGGGCGATTGGGTTGTTGGCGTAGATGGTTGAGGCTTCGGCGATTTGCTGGGCGATGGCGACTTCGGCGCTGGCGAGGGTGACGCGGGCTTGTTTTTCTTTTTCGGCCTGGGCGTTGCGGCTCATGGCGTCGTTGAGTTCGCGGGGGATTTTCACGTCGCGGATTTCGACCGAGATGTCGCCTATGCCCCAGCCGTCTGATTTGCGGCGGATGAGGGCTTGGAGGCGTTCGTCCATTTCTTCGCGGTTGGCGAGGATGTCGTTGAGGTTGGTGGCGGAGATGACTTCGCGCAGAGAGGTCTGGGCGATTTGCGCGATCATGCCGCGGTAGTCGGTAAGCTCGGTGGCGGCGCGTTTTACGTCCTGCACGCGCCAGAACATGATGCTGTCCATGGTGACCGATACGGCGTCTGCCGTGAGGGTGTCCTCGGCGGAGATGCGGGTGGATTGGCGGCGGGTGTCCACCACGGCGTAGACGTTTTCGAAGGCGGGGATGAGGAAATACAGGCCGGGGCCGCGGATGCCGGCGAAGCGGCCGAGGCGCAGGACGACGGCGCGCTCCCATTCGGCGGCGGTGCGTAAGGTTAGGCCGAGGATGATGCCGATGAAGGCCAGGGCGGCGGCGATGAGCAGGCCGACGCCGGAGAATTGCGAGACGTAGCCGATGCCGGCGCCGAGCAGGATGAAAAAGAGAGAGATGATTGTGACGGCACTGTTCATTGTGTGCTCCTGGAGCTTGATTGTGCCGACGGTAGCATGGGTGGGGCTTGGCCGCGACTCGGGGGGCGGCTGGTAAAGGGCGGTATGGATAACGAGATTTTATTGGCTCTGCCGGCGGCCCTACTCGCGGCGCTGGCAGCGGTGTTTGCCTTTGTGGCCTGGCGCGCGGCGGTGACCGCACCGCAGCGGTTGAAGCTGGTGCTGGAGCAGCTGCTGGCGGGCAATAGGGCGGAGGCTGAGTTTTTGCGCGCCAGTCTGGGGGCGACCGAGGGGCGGCTGACGGCGGCGATTCAGAGCGGGACGACCGATGCGCTCTCCAAGGCGTTTGAGCAGATAAGTGCCGCGACTCTGAATGTTGCCACGACGGTGGATGGGTTGCGGCGCCAGGCGGCCGAGGATGCGCAGAAGACCACCGCGCTGTTGGAGGTGCGGCTGGGGGTGATCCAGGCCAGTGTGAACGAGAAGCTGCATGAGGCGGTGGAGCAGCAGATGACCGCGAGTTTTGCCCGCGTGCTGGAGCAGTTCGCCCAGGTGCAATTGGCCATGGGCGAGGTGCAGAGTGCGGCGGCGCAGATTGGCGACCTCAAGCGCATATTCTCCAATGTGAAGACGCGCGGCGGGTGGGGCGAGGCGCAGTTGGGGGCGATGCTGGAGCAGATTTTGCCGCCTGGTGCTTATGAGCGGAATTTTGCGTTGAAGGATTCTTCACGCGAGCGGGTGGATTTTGCGCTGCGTATGCCCTCGCGTGAGCGTGTGTGGCTGGCGATCGACTCGAAATTTCCGACTGAGGATTATGACCGGCTGCTGACGGCTGTGGATGCGGCTGACGCGGATGCCGAGCGGGCAGCGCGCGAGGGGCTGGCTGTGCGGGTGCGGCTGGAGGCCAAGAAGATACGGGAGAAATACATCTGCCCGCCGGAGACTGTGGATTTTGCCGTGCTGTATCTGCCGAGCGACGGGCTGTTTGCCGAGGTGGCGCGGATACCGGGGCTGATCGATGATGTGCGGACCAAGGATAAGATTATCGTGCTGGGGCCGACTTTGCTGCCGGCGATGCTGCAGACCATTCACCTTGGGCATATTACGCTCGATTTGGAGAAGCGCGCCGGGGAGATTGGGAAGCTGCTGGGGGCGACGCGCGGCGAGATGGTGAAGATGGACCAGGTGCTGGAGAAGCTCGCGGCCAATGCGAGTGCGATGAGCAGCAATATAGAGAAGGCGCGGGTGCGGACCAGGGCTGTGAGTAAGGTGCTGCGGAATGTGGAGATGGTGGAGGCTGAGGCTGGGCAGGTGATGCTGGGGCTGGAGGCTGGGGAGGAGGAGGCTTAGTTAGGGACGCATTGATCTGGCCGTTACACAATGGTTGCCGAGGAGACGCCGCCGCGATGAGTATCACGATTACTGCATTTGACCGGTCACCAGATGGCGGCAGGGGGCTGGCGCGTGATACGCGCGTGCGCTGGGCGCTGGAGGAAGCGGGGCAGGTTTACGGCGTTCGACTTGTTTCGTGGAGCGGAATGAAAGAAGCGGATCATCTGGCACTTCATCCTTTCGGGCAGATCCCGACCTATGAGGAAGGGGAGCTTGTGCTGTTCGAGACGGGCGCGATCGTGCTGCATATCGCGGAGCGCCATGCGGGGTTGTTGCCGGCGGATGCGAGTGGCCGGGCACGTGCGATTACATGGATGTTCGCCGCACTCAACACGGTGGAGCCGCCAATTCTGGAGCTTGCGACTGCCAGGCTGCTTGAGGGTGACAGGCCCTGGGCCGCGCAACGCATGCCGCTCGTCCTGGACCGGGTCCGTGAGCGGCTGGGCCAGCTTTCCCGCCGCCTTGGGGATGACGACTGGCTGGACGGCGCGTTCAGCGCGGGTGATTTGATGATGGTGTCGGTGCTGCTCAGGTTGAGAATACCGGGTTTGCTGGATGAATATCCGAAGCTTGCCGCCTATGTGGCCCGTGGCGAGGCGCGGCCGGCCTACCAGCGTGCCTTCGCGGCGCAGCTGGCGGTGAACAAGCCGCTGGCAGATTGACCGAGGCCATGCCCATGGGCACTGACACGTGCTTGCCAGCCGGGCCGGTGGCGGGCAAAACGCCTTCCATGTTCAGGCGGTTCCTTTTTTGTGCGTTCCTTGCCCTGGCGGGCTGCCATCATGATCTCTCGCCGCAGGATGTGAGCGTGCGCGGGCTGGTGCCGCCGCTGGGCTTTACCATGACTGATGCTGCTACTGGCAAGACAGTGACCGCTGCTGATTTTAAGGGCGCGGTGACGCTGCTGTATTTTGGTTATACCAACTGCCCGGATGTTTGCCCGGCGACGCTGTATAATCTTGACCGGATTGAGAAGCGGATGGGGGCGGATGCGGGGAAGGTCAGGATTATTTTTGTGACTGTGGACCCGGACCGGGATACGGGGGCGGCACTTACGCAATATGTGAATTTGTTTGGGGCTAACCTTACTGGTTTGCGTGGTACGGCGGATCAGTTGTTTGATCTGGCGCGGCGGTACCGGGTGGTGTTCTCGGTGAGTAAGACGCCGGAATATACTGTTACGCATTCGGCTGCTGTTTATGTGTTCAATGCGAAGGGCGAGCCGGAGTTTATTATTGCGGGGTTGGATCAAACGAAGCCGGACCTCGACGGGATCGCCAGTGATCTGAAATATGTGGCTGAGGAATAAGCTGTACCTTTTTGTGAACAAAAAGGTGTGGAAAATGTCCAAGCTGTTTTCGTTATTCTACGAATGTGGAAGTCTGGCGAAGTCAATGAACCTTCTGCCGTGAGATCCCCGCTTTCGCGGGGATGACGGGATTCGCAGAATGGTGAGATTCGCAGGATTACGGGAGCTACGCCGTGACGTAAGTTGCGTTAGGAGGCTTCCCATGGCGCCAAATCCCGTGGCCCAAATTATAAAAGTTTTTGGTGCGGCTTTTTTCAAAAAGCTGCTGCTCAACCTTAAACAAAAAAACGCCCCTCAAAATGAGGGGCGTTTTTTTGTTAGTGCATCGCTCGGGCGGCTTGGCGCTGCTCGGCTACTTGCGTACGCATCGCTTTTTGCAGTTTCTCGAAGGCGCGTACTTCGATCTGGCGCACGCGTTCGCGCGAGATGCTGTAGTGCTGCGAGAGGTCTTCCAGCGTTGTGGGGTTATCTTTCAGGCGGCGTTCGGACATGATGTGGCGCTCGCGTTCGGTGAGCGTCTTCATGGCGTTGGCGAGCAGGGCTTTGCGGCCGGTTAGCTCTTCGCGGTCGCCGAGGGTGGTTTCCTGGCTTTCGGAATCATCGACCAGCCAATCCTGCCATTCGCCTTCGCCTTCCATTTTGATGGGGGCGTTGAGCGAATTGTCGGGTGAGGAGAGGCGGCGGTTCATGTTGACCACGTCCTGCTCCGGCACGTCGAGCAGATGGGCGATGCGCGCCACCTGTTCGGGCTGGAGATCGCCCTCGTCGATGGCCTGCATCTGGCCTTTGAGCCGGCGCAGGTTGAAGAAGAGTTTTTTCTGTGCCGCGGTGGTGCCCATTTTGACCAGGGACCAGCTATGCAGAATGTATTCCTGAATCGCAGCACGGATCCACCACATGGCATAGGTGGAGAGGCGGAAGCCGCGATCCGGATCGAAGCGCTTCACCGCCTGCATCATGCCGACATTGCCTTCGGAGATGAGTTCGGAGACGGGGAGACCATAGCCGCGGTAGCCCATCGCGATTTTGGCGACGAGGCGCAGATGCGACTTGACGAGCATGTGTGCCGCCTTGTGGTCTTCGTTGTTGCGCCAGGCACGGGCCAGGCGCTCTTCTTCCTCATGCGCCAGCATCGGGTACTGGCGAATCTCCTGCATATAACGCGTTAGGCTGGCATCGGGTGCCAGGCTGCTCATGGTGGAGGCCATAAAGGGTAACTCCTGTCTTTAAGCTCAGTCCTGTCTCGGCCGGAGGACCCGGTGAGGAGGCAGAGCGTATTAATCTGCCGCTAGGCTGACGCTACATTAACAGTGCTGTCCAAAATTACCCCTTAAAAGGCAGTAAGTTAGTGGACATGTATGTAGCGTGGCTGGCCTTTAGGAGATTATGGCGCAATGGCGCGCCGGTCAACAAAAAGGACTGCGTTAGTCCTGTATTACGCGCATGCGAGCAATGCACGCTCCAGAGTCTTGAAATCCTCCGGCGGCGGCGTAGTAAAGCGCAGCACTTCCCCGGTAATGGGGTGGTTGAAGCCCAGAATCTCGGCGTGCAGGGCCTGGCGGGGGAAGTCCAGCGCCAGGCCACGGGCCGGTTCAGACAGATATTTGGCGGCGGCGGGGCGGCGCTTCAAGTACACCGGGTCGCCAATTAAGGGGTGGCCGATGTGGGCCATGTGGACGCGGATTTGATGCGTGCGGCCGGTGGCGAGATTACAAGTAATAGAGGCGGCACCCATGCCGAAGTTTTGGATGAGCTTGTAGCGGGTGAGGGCGTGCTTGCCGTTGCGGGTGACCACGGCCATGCGTTTGCGGTCCCGCGGGTCGCGGCCGATGTCGGCCTCGATCTCGCCCTGGGCCGGGGTGGGCAGGCCCCAGCATAGAGCCTTGTAGGCCCGCTCCAGGTCTCGCGCGGCGAAGGCGGCGGAGAGTTTGACCAGCGCCAGCTCGGTTTTGGCGGCGACCATCACGCCGGACGTGTCCTTATCCAGCCGGTGGACGATGCCGGGGCGTTTTTCGCCGCCGATGCCGGTGAGGCTGTCGCCGCAATGGGCGATGAGGGCGTTGACCAGCGTGCCGTCTGGGTTGCCGGGGGCGGGGTGGACGACCATGCCGGCGGGTTTGTCCAGGACCAGCAGGTAGGGGTCCTCGTAGAGTATGTTGAGGGCGATGTTTTGGCCCTGCGGGATGGCTGAGACGGCGGCGGGCGGGCTCAGGCTGTAGGTGGCGCCGGCCTGTACGGATTCGGAGGCATCGCGGGTGGCGATGCCGTTGCGGGTGACGTAGCCCTCCAGGATGAGGCTCTTTATACGGGAGCGGGAGATGGCGCCGGTGCGGGCGGCAAGGTAGGAGTCCAGCCGGACGCCGGCCTCGCCGGGGGCCACGGTGCAGGAGAGAGTGGGCAGCAATGACGGATCAGCCACAGAATTTGCGGGGCTTGAAGGCGGCAGTGGGGGGTATGGGGCTGCTGATCGTTATCGGCACCACCGTGGTCGTCGGTACTATCATCCACCGGCTGTATGCCAGGGAATCCGCGCCGCCGCCAATGGTGGCCGCGCTGAGTGCGCCTGCGGCGCCGGGCATGGCGCCCACGGCGGTGGGTTCGGGGGCACCGCCGCCGGCGGATACCGTGTCTCTGCCCGCCGGCTCGCATATTTCCGGCATTACCGCTGCTGGACCGGATGTGGCCGTCTGGGTCAGTGGACCGGCCGGCGACCAGCTATGGCTGGTGAACCCACAGACGGGCGCCCGCTACGTGGCCTTGGCGACGCCAGCCCCGCAAAAATGATGCGCAGGGCGGCTTGAACAAATTCTTCGCGTAGCTTAAGGGGGCCCTCACGCCTCGTCCCGTTCGTCTAGAGGCCTAGGACACTGCCCTTTCACGGCGGCGACAGGGGTTCGAATCCCCTACGGGACGCCAGCGAAATCAATCGTTTATGGCATATTTTTAGGGCGGGTCGGGGCTTAGCTGCAAAACAGCTACGTTGCCGCGTCCAAATTAGGCTGTTACCTCTCCCTCTAAAATAAATTTGAACATTACCCGGCTTTGATCAGAATGCGCCGTCCCACCGGAACGGTCAGCGCGCGCGGTCCCGTTTCCGGCCACTGGGCAACGGCGCTGGCGCCTCGGCACCCGGCGCCGGCGCGGCGAACAATGCCTCAATCTTCACTGCGAGAGCTTCGGCAATCTGCTCCAGCACTGCGACCGTGGGGTTTTCCATTCCGCGTTCCAGCCTGCGGACGTAGGTTCGGTCGATGCGCGCGTCAACGGCAAAGGCTTCTTGAGAAACCTGCCGCTCTACCCTCAGCTTCTGAATGTTCCACGCCACGCGTGCCCTTGCGTCCATATGGGATGGAAGGCACCCTGCAGACTATTATTCCACGCATTATGGTCACGTATTCATGCGGGTCGGCCTTCCTGATCCTCGGCAACAACTTGGCCGCTAGGCTGGAGACTTAACGTGCGCCTGATTACGCTTCCCGTTTCTTTTGTTTCTTGCGCTCCCTCTGGCTGGCTGCTTCAGCCAGGCGGACATCCTGGCAATCGAACAGGCAGAAAAGGGCACTGAGTTGGCTCAAGATTATTATTCGGCGTGGCCCCCATCAGCCCAGGCAACCCAAATCAAGCAGATAATGGTCTCACGAAACCTGGTGCCCCCGGCCGAATGGCCAGATATCGACCATTACATTGTTGACGTTGGGATGGATGCCGTCGCCGTTGAGGTATCTTGGGGAGAGCCGACTACCATCAATACCACGACCGATGCACAAGGCGACATGGACCAATGGGTCTATCGGAGCTGCGACACCTGCAGCGCCTCGTATGTGTACCTCACCAATGGCGTCGTGACGTCGATCCAGAGTTCCGAATAAGCGGCATTTGCTCCCCGTATGGCCTAGATACGGAAGAGCTTCGGTTCGCTTTCGGTTAATTCTCGATCAGCGCGTTTTCGAGGTTCCAATACGCACGGCAAAATTTCTGCGGTGACCCCGGCGGTACCTTGAACAAGTGGCGGCAGCTGTTATTGTGACACCGGTTCAAGTTTGGTCATCGCCAAGATAGGGTCTTGCGGTCTCTCCGCCTTGAAGGTGCAGTCTGTTTTTAGGTTTTCCCTATGCCGTTTTTGTCCAGGCTTGGCTTTGTTCTTGGCGCCGCTCTTCTGATTGTTCAGCCAGTTCGCGCCGATGCGCCGCATAATATCGCGGTGTTCGGCGATTCGCTCGCCGATGGCACATGGAGCGGGTTGTATCAGGAGCTGAAGGCCGATCCGCAGGATAAATTATACCGCGACAGCAAGGTTGGTACAGGTATCACCCGGCCGGATTATGATGGTTTTTTTGCCAGTTTTGCCGCCACGCTGGGGCCGGACCATGTGACCGATGTGGTGGTGATGTTCGGCGCCAATGATGACGGCAACAGCCTGCGCGATGAGAACCATAAAGGTTATCTTTACGGCACGCCGGGCTGGATCAAGGTGTACGAGGCGCGGGTGCAGAATATCGTCGTCACCAGCCAGAAGGCGGGCGCAAAGGTTTACTGGTTGGGCCTGCCGGTGCTGCGCGATCCGCAGCGTAACCAGGGGGCGTTGTTTCTGAACGGCATATTGCAGCAGGTGGTGACGGCCAACGGCGGCGTGTTCATTCCGTTGATGGATGATTTTAAGGGGTCGGATGGCGGGTTCGCGACGCATCTGCCCGATGCCAAGGGCAATCTGGTTGATGTGCGGGCCGAGGACGGGGTGCATTTCAGTTTTTACGGTTATGATCTGATCGCCAAGAAAGTGCTGGGCGTGATTTTGGCGCCACCGCCTGCCGTGGTTACGCCCGCCGTGGCCAAGCCCGCGGCACCCGCCCCCGCGCCGAAATCCTGAGGGTGCATAAGCGGCTCATGAGCCTGGCCGTGTTGCTGCTGGCCGGCTGTGCGACCGTGCCGCCGCCTGTGGCCTCAACCACGCCCGCCGTGCAGCAGGCGGCCTGGCTGCCACCAACCGAGGCGGGCAATGCGCGTGCGTTAAATACGTATTTTTATGATCTGGCGGCGTTGCAGGCGGGGCAAATCACGCATCTGCGCGTTGTGCAGATCGGTGACAGCCATACGGCCGGGGATTTTTTCTCAGGCGACCTGCGCGATGCCTGGCAGGCGCGCTACGGCAATGGCGGGATCGGTACGCGGGTGGCGGGGCTGCCTTATATCGGCGTGCGGCAGAAGGATATGAGCATCACGCAGACGGGGCTGTGGCATTACCATAACAGCCTCACTGACCATGCTTTTACGGATTACGGGCTCAGCGGGTTTACCGCGGTCAGCCGTGCCGCAGGGGCCAGCCTGTCGCTGGCGGTGACCGACCCGCGCGGTTTTGATAAAGGCTTTGTCGATTTCGCACCAAGCCATCGCGGCGGGTATTTGCAAATTCTTGTTGATGGCATCGTGATAAAGACGGTTTCCACCTATGGTGCGGAGGGCATGCTGGCGCATGTCACCTTTCAGGCGCCGGCGCGCGGGGCGCACCGGCTGACGCTGGTGGCCGAGGCGGCGGGGATAAAAATTCTCGACTGGAATACCGAGCGGGACGATCCGGGCATCATATTCGACAGTTTCGGCGTGGTCGGTGCCACCGCAGGGATCACGCAAAACTGGAATCCGGAAATCGTCAGCCATCAGCTGGCATTCTTGCGGCCGGGGCTGATCATCGTGGCCTATGGCACGAATGAAGGGGCGGAGCAGAATTTTGATCCGCAGGCCTATGCCGCGACCTATGGCAAATTGCTGTATGATCTGCATCATTGGTCGCCCGGCAGTGCGGTGCTGATCATCAGCCCGACGGATGGCGCGCATCAGGACCATGCCTGCGTGCAGGCGGGGGGGCAAAATTGCCCGTGGCTGATGCTGCCGGCGCTGGCGGCGGTGCGCCAGGTGCAGGCGCTGGAATCGCAGCTGCATTATGCCGCGGTGTGGAATGCCGCCGGACCGATGTGGGCCAGGGGCGGAATGAATGGCTGGGCGGCTGTAACCCCGCCGCTCGGCCGCGGCGATCATCTACATTTCACCGCCGCCGGCTATGCCTTGCTCGCCGATGCGCTAGATGATTGGCTAAGCGCGCAATTTGCCGCCTATACCCAGGCGCATGCCGCCGGGCATAGCTGAGAGCGCGCGGGGATAGAGGGCGATGCTGTTCCCAACACTTAATTTCGGTCTGTTTTTCCTCGCGGTATTTTGCGCCGCCTGGGCACTCCTGCCGCTGCCGCGTGTTAGACTGGCGTTTCTGGTTGTTGCAAGCTACGCATTTTACGCCTTCTGGGACTGGCGTTTTTGCTTTTTGCTCGGCGGCAGCTCGATCTTCAACTGGTATATGGGGCGCCGGATTTTCGTCACCGCAAGCGAGCATGCACGAAAATTGCTCATCTCGGGCACGGTGGCGGTCAATCTTGGAGTGCTCGGGTTTTTCAAATATTATAATTTTTTCCTGGATAATCTGAACGGGCTCATAGGCACGCTGCATCTGGGCAAAGATATTTCGTATCTGGATGTGATCTTGCCGGTCGGGATTTCCTTCTTCACCTTCCACGGCATTTCCTATGTGGTGGATATTTACCGCCGCAAGATCACGCAGCCGGCACCTTTGCTGCATATCTTGTTTTACATCTCGTTCTTCCCGCAGCTGGTGGCGGGCCCCATCGTCCGCGCCTCGCATTTTCTTCCGCAGATATCTGCACCCGTAAGTGCTGCGGACATACGTGCGCGCCGCGCGTTTCTGCTGATTCTGGGCGGGTTGTTTAAAAAAGTGGTGTTGGCGAATTATCTGGCTTCCAACTTGGTGGACGATGTGTTTTTCGACCCCACACAATATGGCGCCTGGGATTTGCTGTTTGCCAATTACGGCTATGCGGCACAGATCTATTGCGATTTTTCCGCCTATACCGATATCGCCATCGGCGTCGCGGCTTTGTTCGGCTATCGTTTTCCGTGGAATTTCAACCAGCCCTACCGCGCCATGGGGCTGCAGGATTTCTGGCGCCGCTGGCATATCTCGCTTTCCTCCTGGCTGCGCGACTATCTCTACATCTCACTCGGCGGTAACCGGCATGGCGGGTTGATGCGGTACCGCAATCTGTTTCTCACCATGGTGCTGGGCGGGCTGTGGCATGGGGCGTCGTGGAATTTTGTTATCTGGGGCAGTCTGCATGGGGCGGCTTTGGTGCTGGAGCATGCGCTGTGCCGGGATGGATTGCAGAGCGCGTTGAGCAATGTGTGGCGCAAAATCCTGGCGACTCTGGTGACTTTTCAGTTCACCTGTTTCACCTGGATATTTTTCCGCGCCGCCGATGTACCGCATGCCGCCTCCTATTTC
The DNA here is from genome assembly GCA_026224875.1 of Acidocella sp. Classification (GTDB taxonomy): domain Bacteria; phylum Pseudomonadota; class Alphaproteobacteria; order Acetobacterales; family Acetobacteraceae; genus Acidocella. The sequence continues at coordinate 2,849 of JAMFRU010000038.1, read as the reverse complement.
GCCGGTTTTACGCGCTGGCACGCGCCCCTGACGCTTGCCACCCCGTTCAACCTCTCGCTCTTGGGCCTTGCCATGGCGCTGCATTTTCTGCCGCCCGACTGGGTGGGGCGGGTTGAGAACGCGACACGGCGGGTACCGTTGCTGGCCTGGGGCGCGCTGGCCGGGGCGGGCACCGTCGCCATCGACAGCCTGGGGCCGACCGGCGTGGCCCCCTTCATCTATTTCCAGTTCTAGGGGGAAGTATGAGCAGGCAAGTTATTTATAAGCAGCAGATTGAAGGGGTGGACGGTGCGTTGCCGAGCCGGCTGAGGGCGGTGTGCGGCGCCATCATCGCCGGTGTGGTTGTGGCGCTGCTGCTGGGCTCCAACGCGCTGCTCAACTGGGTGAATAATTTACCGATCGGCCCGGTCAGCGATTTTCTGCTGCAGATCACGCAGACATGGCAGAACTGGATGGTGGCCGTGGGGCTCGCTAATGTTGCGCAGGTGCTGGCGAATGGGCTGACGGCGTTTCAGTCCTGGCGCTGGTAGAGCAGGCGGTCAGCACCACCAGCGCGCTGGTGGAAGATTGGGTCTGGATGAAGGCGAGGGAGCAGCCGTCTGGCGAGATGCTGGCCTGCGATATGCTGCCCGGCATGACGAGTTGTGCCGTGTTGGCGGCGTTGATCTGGGCCGTGCTAGGCACGAGGCGGAACAGCCCGTAGCTGCCGGCGGCAAGATAGATGCCGCTCTGGGTCGGCAGGGCCACAACCGCATCGTTGACGTAAGGGCCGAACGGGATGCAGCCCGGCGTCACCACGCCGGTTTTGGCGTCAACCTGCCAATAGGCGCGGCAATTGTTTTTGCCCCAGCGCCGCTCCACCGCCGGCGCCAGACTGGCCGGGTTGACGGATTGGTTGAGCAGAAACGCATCGGCGAAGGGTAGATAGGCGGCGCTGAGATGGAACCGGCTGTCGATACGTATGGGCAAGGAGGTGGGGGCCGTGCCGGCGGCGGTGGTGAGGGTGACGAAACGCGGCGCTGGCGTGACGCCGAGCGCGGCGGGGCCGTAATGGATGGTGGCACCGGCGCCGTTCTGCAGCGACATGCTTGAGCCGCCGCCACAGCTTGCCTGCGCCGTTGCGGGCAAACTTGCGGGCGGTTGGCCCTGAAATTTACCCGCGGGGCTGATCCAGCTGCGCGGCGTGCCGCCGGCGGGGAGGAGCAAAATACTGCCATCCTCCAGCGGGCAGGCTTGCGTGTAGTCTACGCCTTGCGGCATTTTCGCAAGGCTATGCAGGCTGCCATTGGCCAGAGCCGAAACCGTGCCGCTGCCATCCGCGTTCGTCGTCAGCAGCAACACCGTGCCGTTGCGCCACACCAGCAGCGGGTTGCTGGTGCCTGCCGGCAGTTGCAGTGACGAAAAAACTGCGCTGGCCGCGGGCGGGGCCGCCGCCGGCGGGCCGGCGGCGCTGCGGATGGGGTGCGAGATATCGCCGGGGCTGGTTTGCGGGTGGGCCCGCATCTGGGCCAGATCGTCGAGCCGCTCGGCATATTCATCGAGTATACAATCGGTGTAGCCAGGTCGGTTGCTGGCGGTCACCACCGTGTACTTGGTCACGCCACATTCGGTGTCGCGCTGCAATATCCAGCTGCGCTCATCATTGCGCAGGCTGGTGCGGTAGGTGGGATCCGGGTTGGCATTGCGCAATACGCTGTAGGCCTGGCCCAGTTGATGGTCGGCGGCACGCAGCAGCGGGTCTGCGCAGATGAGTTTTTCGTCGACCCCCGGCGCATGGGCACAGGAAAAACTGGGGGATGTTGTGCCGGCGGTGGTGATTTGCGCATGGGCAACGGCGGAATGAAAAACGCCGCCCAGGCAGAGACATAGCAGCAGGCACAACCGGCGGATCCACGAAGCTTGCATGGAGATATGTCTCTCGGGCAATGATGCGCCATTCGATAGCCGTAGTGGAGTCAAATGCCAAGCAGGCGGTCCGGCTATACGTATGGCGTAGCGTTAGGGGAGGCGATGAGCAGCAGCTGTTTCATGGACCCCGGGTGCTATGCCCGAGCGGCTCGGCTTGGGGCGCCAGAGGCCGCAGGTGCGGCCGATGTGGAGTGCTCCGCGAGCAGAGGCAGCAGGAATGCTACCGCCGGGTACCTTAATTTCGCACCGATTTTCAAAGCCAAGTTTGAAGAATTGGTGCCGAATTCACGCGAATTCCACGAAAGGCATAATCAGCCTCCTGCTCAGCAACAGCACAGGTCCGCGGGCGCCGGGTTGACCAGACAGCGGCGCCCGGACGGCTTCCTTGGGAAATGCCCTTGGCAAGGCGACACGGCAGGGTGCAATTGCGCAAGAAGCCTCAAATTCAGGGGATTTTTGGCATGAATTTGGCGTGAATCGCAGTGTAATTGGGCTGAATTCATACGGGCGACGTGAATTACCGAAAAATCTGAGCGTAAAAGCGCTAGGGCTTAATGCAGAAGGCAGCCCTTTTTTGCGCTCGCGGGATTCTTTGGTGGACGCTCGTGTGCTACGGTCGCCTTCGATCTCGTCCCTGGTCTCAGCCTCCATCCGGGGTCATTTGCCGGGCGGTGTTCCACCACCGTCCGGCCACCCCTCTCATACCGCCAGCCGCGCGGCGCGGTTTCAACTAGAGCGGCATGAATTTAGGTTCGCTCGTATCCTGAGCTGACGAAGTAATACCAGCTCACCGTAAGGCTGACTCTTTTTGGGATTCCCAACGGGCCTGATTTACGATTCGATGCGTTGAATTCTCGATTCGCATTGAAGGAGGCTGGTTTTGGGAGCGAAGGTGGAGGTTACGCGGACTGATTACACGGCGGCGGATTTGCGAATACTTT
>JAMFRU010000037.1 GCA_026224875.1 Acidocella sp. | reverse complement strand
CGCCCGCCAGGAACAAAGCCCTTCAACCGCTCCCATTGATCCTCGCGCAGCGCGTCAATATCCCGTTCCATCAAGCCGATCCTCAAAAATCAGCCTTAAATCAAACTTTCGGCCGCGCCGGAATCCCTCAGGAAAATAATTCGTCACTACGCCCTAGTTCATAACAATTTTTGCGCTCCCTCCACACTAACGAAGAAAACGTGGCCTAAATAACTGCAAAAATGCTCCCGAATAACGACAAAAACTGTCCTGGATAATGACAAAAACTGTCCTGGATAATGACAAAAACTGTCCTGGATCTTGATAACCCCCCCCCGTTCCAACCCCTCCCCCTATTCGTGGCTCAGCTGAGCCTGTCCAGCATGAGTGCCCTCGAAAGGCAGTGGCCACCTATTCAAATGGTCGTTTACGAATGCCTTATTAAATTGTAAAAACGGCTCCAGCGCATGTTGGAGTGATTGACGTGGCACAATCCAAGGGTTGGAAAGAGGCCGGTGCTGCACGTCTTATTGGCTACGCGCGGGTGTCCACGGATGAACAAGGAACCGATCCACAGCTCGATGAGCTTAGAGGCGCCGGCTGTATAGTGATCCTTGAGGAACACGGTTCTGGCGCTGATCGCGGCAGGCCTGTGCTGGCACGCATGCTGCGTGATATTAAACCCGGCGAAACCTTGGTTGTGGTACGCCTTGACCGCCTAGCCAGGCCTGTCAGCCACCTGCTCGCTGTTATTGAGCAGTTGGAAAGCCGAGGCGCACATTTTCGCAGTTTACGAAGGAAAATGTGTATGTGTTGATGCAGGGGGCTAGACCGGCAACAATTGCCATTGAGAATTCTGGCGTTAAGGCTCGATTCGAGATTTCGTATCGTGCCTAGCTAAACGCTTCTCTACAGTCCTACTTACGAAATTTTAAGCCTTCCGGTGTTCTGTCTGGACCGGTACCAGAAGCTGAACAGAATGGCGCATAACAACACCACAAAAACTGCGAGGCCCATACCAACGCGGGCTAGCAATATAAGTGGCGAGGACGGCCCGCCAAGCCTCTCCTGTGCCACGTCATTGGAAGAGACCACTATGCCGGAACGGCCAAACTGGCTCAAAACATAATTCGATAATGCAGCGATTTCAGCATCGCTCAACTGATTCATATCACTGGGATGACCGCCAAATCCTGGCATATAGGCCTGACCAATCGCGCTGGTGCGATCGACGCCATTTAGGATGACGGCAATCAAATTATTTGGGTTTGCCAAACCCGTGGCGGAATTATGGAACAGGCTAGGGTAATAGCCATCTTTGCTGCCTTGGCCGAAGGCGCCATGGCATGACGCGCAATTACCTTGAAACAATTCCGCGCCAGATGGTGCACTGTCATCGTCGGAGCGGACACCATTCTGCCCTCGTAAAGTCACGACGGCGGACGACGGCTGTCCATAGCTGAACCGCGATGCAGCGTCCCCTGGATCACGCACAGGCGGGATAGCATGGATATAGGTAGCGATCGCGTTGATATCCGCCGCCGAAAGATACCGGAAACTATGTTCCACCGCCTCTCCCATGCTTCCCGCCGCCCGGGCGTTACCTGCCAGTGAGCCGGTCTGCAGATATTGAACCAGTCCCGCCTGGTTCCAGGTGCCGATACCGCTGAGCGGATCCGAAGTGATGTTAGGCGCGTACCATGCCCCAACCTGTGCGCCTGTAAAACCTCTATCAGCCAATTCCTGCATAAGAAAGCCGCGAGGCGTATGGCATGTGCTACAATGAGCCGCTCCGGCGACCAGATACGCGCCTCGATTCCAATCCGCCGTATGGCTGGGATCAGCAGCAAATGTCCCGCTATCCAGAAACAGCAGGTTCCAGACTTTCATCGAGAGGCGGATGTTCATTGGGAACGGAAGTGACGTCTGTTGTGGCTTTAGATCAACCGGCGCCACACCGTGCATGAAGTAAGCATAGAGGTCGCTTACATCATCATCGGAAAGTGTCCGGTATGAGGTATATGGCATGGCAGGATAGAGATTAGCGCCATCTTTTCGAATACCTTTGCGAATGGCCCGGGCGAATTCCGCCTCGGTATAGGCTCCGATTCCGGCAGACACAGATGGCGTGATATTTGACGAATAGATATTGCCCACGGGTGAGGAAATCGCCATGCCACCTGCGAATGGCAGTCCGCCTTGTGCCGTATGGCATGCCGTGCAGTCGGATGCGGTGGCGATGTAGGCGCCCCGCTGTACTGATGCAGTATCGATACCATTAGCGTCGCCGGCATGGCAAACTGCCGGAATCCCACTCAGTATAAGAAGCGAAAAAGCAATGGCAAGGCAGCGGGTTCGGAGTGTCATGATCAGCCCGCCTTTAGTTGACTGACGATCGCGTCACTCGCTTTCATCGCCAAAGCCACCATGGTGAGCGTGCTGTTGCCACTGCCTCCGGTCGTCATTGCACCACCTCCCGGCAAAAACAAATTATCATGGTCATGGGCGCGGCAATCGGCATCCACAACCGATGTGGATGGATCGGTCCCCATTATGCAGCCTCCCATTATATGGTCGCTATGCGTATAAAAATTGTTGATCTGACTATCCGTCGTGCCCAGTCCGGCCATCAATTGTTTCAGAATAGGCAACGTATACGTCGCGGTACTGCGCCGCACGTAATCGCTTACGTCATAATAGATATTTGGCTTGTTCAGACCGAGCCAATCTTTTTTGGCGGACAGAGTGAGGCGGTTATACGGCAACGGTATCAGCTCATGCTCTATGGTCAGCGTGGCGGTGCAAGCGGAAAGCCGCCGTATCTCCGCGTCCAAAGCTTTGCCAACCAACCCCTTCTTCAAGGCCGCCAAACCACCAACCCGGCTTCGCGCCGCATTTTCCATTCGGAACAGCGCGCCGGTATGGACATTTCGGAAGTCTCCCTGCGACGTATTCATGATGCTGCTACTTTGTACCGGTCCTACCCCCGTCCATAATGGCTCGGCCATCGTGATCTGCGCTGATATTTTTGGCTGGTCCATCATGTTGCGGCCGACCTGGTCAGAGCTGTTGGCAACACCGTTTGAATTTTTCTCGTTTTTTGACATAAGCAGGATTTTCGGCGTTTCGATGCCGTTGCAAGCAATCACGAAAACCTTGCCTGTGACCCTATGCGAAACCTTATCCTGATCGAAGAAATGCACTGCTTGCACGGCATTTTTTGAACCCGTCTCGACTCGGTAAACAACGGCGTTGGCCAGGATGACGCCGCCTTTAGCCTCAATCCTTGGCAAAGTGGTTGCCGCATCGTACTTCGCGCCAATCGGGCAAACCGGGAAACAATTGTTATTGCCGCAACAAGCCGGCCGGCCATTATAGGAGACACCGCTATTGCGGGCTTGAGCCGCCGGAAGATTGTGCAGTCCGATTTTGGCGGCAACATCGGTAAAGCGCTGCTCGCCCGGACCAAAGGGCAGCTGGCCCATGGGATAGGGTTTCGAGCGCATCGGTGGCCATTGCAGCGCTGGATCGGATGGCCCGCTGACACCCAGCGCGTATTCAGCGCGCGTATAATAAGGTTCCAAGGTATTGTAGTCGAATGCCCAATCCCGGCCAACGCCGTAGAGGGATTTTAGTTTCATGTCTTCCGGCGTCAGGCGCCAGCAGATTCCGGCCCAGTGCCAGGTGGCCCCACCAGCGTAGCGTACGTAGCCCTGCCGGTAGGCGAGCGCATCCGGCCCCTCCAACTGCAGATACTCTGCCGCCGAGGCGTCGGTATATGTTTCCAAATGTGGTGCCCAAGGTTTCGGTGGATATGCCGCATCCCAATTCGCCTTTAGGCTCGGCGGAAGATTCCTGAAATTCTCGACAATCTGCCAGCGCTCAACCCGTGGTCCGGCCTCCAGCATCAAAACCGATAATCCGGCATCCAATGCGTGCTCGGCCACCGTGCAACCGACGACACCGGTACCCACAACAACAACATCAGCACTATAATTATCTGACATTTTGGCTCCTGATACGTATTATAGTTGTGGAGTGGATTGTCCGTTCGTGTACGGCGACCCCACATCGTTCGCAGTAACGCGTCTCAGTCCTAGAATTTCGGCATATCGGCCAGCGGTGCCGCGGACGCGTTCCAACCATTCGGGCCCGATATGGCGTAACTAGGGATCGTCATCACGTCACTCGCCGGTTGATACATAAGCGCCAGCTCATAGGCGTACACCTCCGATCCCAGCTCCTCCGAAATCACGCCAGAATACCAAGCCGAGATGATCGCCAAAGCAGCATCCTGAAGTTTTCCGGGCGGAATATCCGGATAAAAATCTTCGACAATTTTTGCATTGTTTTTCCGTGCTATTACCAAAATAGCATCGATATTCTGCTCAATATCAGGATAAGCGACACCCATGGCGGTGGCCAACCTGCCGCCGACGTCCCCATTCAACTGATGATTGATTAGGAGAGACGATACTTCCATGAATTTCGGGAGAGGCATGTTGGGAACCGTATCGGCGAAAGCGGCAACGCCATAAGGCACAGCGGCCAACCCTATAAACGCGATGCCGCCACCAAGGAGCTGCCTACGAAAAAGATTATACTCTAGCGGACAATCATCACGAAGAGGATGTGTCATGTTCCTTATTTCCGATCGGTTGTGGCGCTCAAAGAATCTGCTGGACTATATCCGTAAGCTTCTGGTTTATCAAGAATTTTTATCCTCTGGTGCTTCTTATGCATCTGGCGAAAGGCCAGATACCTTAAGCGCCAGCCCAGGCTGGAGAGGCGGTCGCAGGATTAAGGAGACTATTCCAGCTTCCACAACTGCATCCTCAATAGCAGAGGACGCCGCAATTTCGGTTGCGGCTTCGACTATCAACTCCGGAACCTGAACAGGCCATGTCACCAATAAAGCATGGCCTACCTCGAGCGTGACAATCTTCCGCGCGCCTAACCTATGGCGGCCCATACCTTGAATCAGACAAAACCCGTTTCGGGAATCCCCCCCCTTGAATCAGTCAGATGGGAAAATGCTCTAGGTATCGGGTGGCTGGTTGGCAATGACAAACTGAGCATACCTGCGGCACCCGGCACCAACCACGGCCGACGCCGACGACTTGGCTAAGGTCCGGGGCCAGTTTACTGCCCGGCCAAATTCGAAGTTCCTCGTTATATTTCAAGTGTTGCAGGTCAAAATTCAGCAGAAGCAACAAACGCGCAAAATTTCATATGCAACAGGCAAGTTGCATAAGAATCCTTAAATTCGTAAAATAAAAATCTGTGTCGTTGGTTATTTACACATGATCTCAATGCAACATCCCGCGAATATGGAGGAAATGCGATTATCAGGTGTAGCCGCTACCGACGTGAGGAAGGAACAACATGAACGATGAAATAAGTCCACAGCGTTGGTGGATACCGTCTCCCCTCGCAGCTGGTTTTTTCGCCCTTGTAGTGGTCGATGTTCTGCTTCTCTGGTGGGCCTCCGGCAACCACTACACCGGCAGTGATGCTGCTGGAAACGGTATGGCGAACGGGTTTGGTCAGTTCCTGCTTGAAATCGAGGGAGGCGTCGTTGCTGGGGTCACGTTACCGTTCTTAGTGATTTGGCACCGGGGCATTCGCTTGTTTCTGCTTGGCCTTTTGATCTTTCTCAATTTAGCTCTGCTGAGTATTGTAAGCGGATAGATCTGCCTGGGGTTCAGCTCTGCGTGACCTCCACCGTAAGGTGCGAGAGCGCGCTGAAATGGGCAAGTTTTGCTTTGTAATAAGCGGGTTCCCGGCCCTGGCTGGTGCCGATGCAGAGGATGGCACCGAGATGCCCCGGGCCCAGCCGCCATAGATGCAGATCGGCCAGCTCGTCGCCTTCGCTCTCGATCGCGGCGCGGAGTTTGGCTTCCATGGCGCGGTCGGGTGTCATGTCGAGCAGAATGCCGCCGGTGTCACGGATCAGTCCGACCGCCCAATTGGCGATCACCAGCGCACCGACGATGCCGATAACCGGGTCCAGCCACAGCCAGCCGAAGAGCTTGGCCAGAATCAGCCCGATGATGACCAGCACCGAGACGGCGGCATCCGCCACCACATGCACCACGGCGGCGCGCATGTTGTTGTCGCGCCCGGTTTTTTCGGTGGCGTGCTCATGCGCCTCTTCGTGGTCATGATCCTCGTGGCTGTGGCCATGCTTCTCATGAGCATGGCTGTGCCCGTGGCCGCCTACCCCGCCGTTCAGCATCCAGGCGCTCACGATGTTCACGCACAGGCCGAGGCAGGCAATCGGGATCGCCTCGGCGAAATGGATCGGCACCGGGGCAAAAAACCGGGTTACGGATTCATAGCCGATCAGGATCGAAATCATGGCGAGGATGATGGCGGAGGTAAAACCCGCCAGATCGCCGAGCTTGCCGGTGCCGAAGGAAAAGCGCGGGTCCTCGGCATGTTTGCGGGCGAAGCTGTAGGCCAGGGCCGCCAGCAATAACGCGCCGGCATGGGTGCTCATGTGCAGTCCGTCCGCCACCAGCGCGATGGAGCCGAACCATAGCCCGCCGGCGATCTCTATGATCATCATGGCGCCGCACAGCCAGATCACCCGCCAGGTGCGGCTTTCACTTTGTGCATGGCCCTCGCCCAGGAAAATATGCGGTGGGTTGGTCTTCATAAATACCTCACTTCAAATAGCTGCGGACAACGTCCAGCAATTGTTCCACCGCATCGTTATCCAGCGCGCCGGGGTGTTTTTCGGCATCCACCAGATGTGTGCGCACATGTTCCTCGACCACTTCCGCCATCAGCCCGGCCATGGCACCGCGCGCCGCCGCAATCAGATGCAGCACCGGTTCGCACCCTGCTTCGCCATCCAGCGCCCGCTCTATGGCTTCCACCTGGCCTTTTATACGCCGGGTGCGCGCCAGGAGTTTTTTCTTTTCGTGAAGTGTGTGCGTCATGACGGGCGTTATATAGCATAGGGGGGGTACCTATACTAGAGGTGATATAATGCGTCACATAAAGCTTCACGCCGGGCGCATTACGCTTCTATGCTGGACGCAATGTCCGAGAAAAATTTGACCGAGCTACCCCCCGCCATCCCCGCCGCCACGCTGATCCTCTATGATGAGACAGCACCTGGTCCCGCTTTGCATCTGATGATCGAGCGCAGTGCCGCCATGGCCTTCATGCCTGGCGCGCTGGTATTTCCGGGCGGCCGCATCGACCCCGGCGACCACGCAATTGCCGCCTCCCCTCAGGCCATCAACGCGCCCGACGACCCGGCGGATGCCGCGGCGCGGGTAGCGGCGATTCGCGAAACTCTGGAGGAGGTCGGGCTGGCTATTGCCATCCGCCCTGCCCCGGATGCCGCCACCATCATCGCCTGGCGTGCGGCGCTGAAAACCCGAGGCGAATTCAGCCCGCTGCTGGGCACGGGCTATGTGTTGGACCTTGGCGAACTGCTGCCCTTTGCACATTGGCTGCCCAAACTCCCCGCCCCGCGGCGGTTCGAGACGCGATTTTACCTGGCCCGGCGCGAGAGCGAGGATCTGGCAGTGCATGATGAGGATGAGGCGGCGCGCCATGTATGGCTGAGTGCGGCGCAGGCGCTGGAAGATGGCGCGCAGGGGCGGCACACCCTGATGTTCCCGACCATGGCCAATCTGGCGCGGCTGGCGGAGCATCCGCAGTTTACCCAGGTACAGGCGCATCTGGCGGTAACACCGGTGCAGCTGATCTCGCCGGCATTGCACGAGGAAAACGGGGGGCGCGTGTTACGCATCCCCGAAAATCTCGGCTATCCCGTTACGTCAATCGTGATGCAGAGCCGCTAGCTTACCAAACGGTGGAGCTGCCCGGCCCTTCGACCTGAATCAGCACACGGCGCGAAAACTGTGCCGGTGTGCCGGTCGGTATGGGGGCGGCCGATACCACCCCGACTCCGCGCACCTTGATCCGCTCGCGGCTCACGCCGTCCGCCACCAGCTGGTCGGCGACCATCTGCGCCCGGGTTTCTGAAATATATTTATTGGCTTGCTCGCCGCCGGTGCTGTCGGCCGCCCCTGTTACCACCACGCGGGCGGTGGGTGTGGCCTGCGCCCCTTGCGCGGCACTGGCGATGGCGCTGAGCGCATGCTGATCAAGCGCTGCGGACCAGGGCTCGAAAAACACCGGAGTCGCCTGGGGCAAAGATGCCGGCGGGGTGGTGGTGGCACAGCCGGCCAAAGCCGCCAGCACGGTCATGCACAATAGTCGTTTCATCCCGCCTCCACATCCATCTCAATTACTGGCTCAATTATTGATCATTTCGGGGCAGTGCGGGGTTGCTGTCAATGCTGCTTTCAGTGCCGCTCAACCTACCCCCCTTCCCCCGGCGCGCTTTGCATGGGATATGCAGGCTTTAATGGCATCATTAAAACATCTGCTCGGGATTGAGGGGCTAAACCCGGTCGCCGTGACCAACCTGCTCGACTTAGCCGAGAGCTATGTATTGCTTAACCGCTCCGGCAAAACCCAGCGCGACCTGCTGCGCGGGCGCACGCTGATCAATCTGTTTTTCGAGGACTCGACCCGCACCCGCACGAGCTTCGAGCTGGCCGGGCGGCGGCTGGGCGCCGATGTGGTGAACATGTCCGTCGCCACCTCCTCGGTCACCAAGGGCGAGACCCTGCTGGATACGGCGGCGACGCTGAATGCGATGAATTGCGACCTGCTGGTGGTGCGCCACAACCGCTCCGGCGCGCCCTCGCTGCTGGCGCAAAAGGTTGAGGCGGCGGTGATCAATGCTGGGGACGGTACGCATGAACACCCGACCCAGGCGCTGCTGGATGCGCTGACCATGCGACGCCACAAGGGCCGCATCTCGGGGCTTACCGTGGCGATCTGCGGCGATATCGCCCATTCCCGCGTGGCGCGGTCCAATATTCTGCTTCTGACCATGATGGGCAATTTCGTCCGCCTTATCGGGCCCCCTACCCTGCTGCCCAGCGGCATCGGTATTTCCGGTGCGGAGGTTTTTCACTCCATGGAGGAAGGGCTGAAGGGTGCGGATATCGTTATGGCGCTGCGGCTGCAGAAGGAGCGCATGTCCGGCGGCATGGTGCCCTCAAGCCGCGAGTTCTTCGCCTATTACGGGCTGGACCGGAAAAAACTTGGGTACGCCAAGCCCGACGCGCTGGTGATGCACCCCGGCCCGATGAACCGGGGCGTCGAGATCGACAGCGATATTGCCGATGATGCTTCGCGCTCGCTGATTAAGGAGCAGGTGGAAATGGGCGTTGCGGTGCGAATGGCCGTGCTCGACACCTTGGCGCGAGGATAAAGCCATGAGCATTTTATTCCGTAAGATCTTGCTTCTGGACGGTACAGCGCAGAATTTGGTTGAAGGCGAGTTGCTGGTTCAGGACGGGGTCATCGCCGATTTCGGCCAGAACCTTGGCCGGCCGGATGGGGCTGAGATTATCGAGGCCGAGGGTGCGATATTATGCCCTGGGCTGGTGGATATGCGCGCCTCGCTCGGTGAGCCGGGGTTCGAGTATCGCGAGACCATTGCCAGTGCTGCCCAGGCCGCCGCCGCCAGCGGCATTACCAGCATCGCCGTACTGCCGGATTCGGCCCCCCCCATCGACGACCCGGCGCTGGTGCATCTGATCATTGCGCGCGGGCTGGAGACGGGCAGTGTTTCCCTCCTGCCCTACGCTGCCGCGACGCGCGGGTTAAAGGGCGAGGAGCTGGCCGAATACGGGCTGCTGCGCGCCGCCGGAGCCGTGGCGTTCACCGATGGCGGGCAGTGCATCGCCTCGTCGCGGCTGATGCGCCTGGCCCTCTCCTACGCCTCGGGTTTCGGGGCGCGCATCGTACAGCACCCCGAGGATTACGAGCTGGCCAAAGGCGGTGCCGCCACCGCCGGCGCGCGGGCCACCTGGATGGGCCTGCCCGGCATCCCCGCCGCGGCCGAGGCGATTTGCGTGGCGCGCGACATCCGCCTGGCCGAGCTGACCGGCGGGGCGGTGCATTTTGCCCACATCACCACCGGCGAGGCGCTGGATTTGATCCGTGTCGCCAAGGACAAGGGTTTACGTGTCACCTGCGATACGGCGCCCCCTTATTTTGACCTCAACGAGACCGCCATCGGTGATTATCGTACATATTCAAAGCTTTCGCCGCCTTTACGCGCCGAGGATGACCGGCTGGCCGTGCTGGCCGGGTTGGCGGATGGCACGATCGATGCCATTGCCTCCGACCACCAGCCGCGCGATGCGGATGACAAGCGCCTGCCTTTTGCCGATGCAGCACCTGGTGGCGCTGGTCTGGCGACCCTGCTCGGGATTACTTTGGCCCAGGTGCAGAATGGCGCGTTGACCATGCCGCAGGCCTTGGCCCTGCTGACCAAAAAACCGGCCGAATGGCTGGGGATCGAGGCCGGGGTGATCGAGCGTGGCCGGCCGGCGGATTTGTGCCTGTTCCATCCGGAGCGCAGCTGGTTCGTGCAGGCGGGAAAACTGCCCGGCAAGGCGCAGAACACGCCGTTTGATGGCCGCGCGCTGGAGGGTGTCGTGCTCGGCACCTGGAAAGCCGGAACCAGGGTTTTTGCAGCATGATCATGACGTATCTTCTCATTGCCGCCTTCGCTTATCTGCTGGGCAGCATCCCCTTCGGGCTCGTGCTCACGCGCATGGCCGGGCTGGGCGACATTCGCGCCATCGGCTCGGGCAATATCGGTGCCACCAACGTTCTGCGCACGGGCAAAAAATGGCTGGCGGTGGCCACATTGCTGCTCGATGGCGGCAAGGGCTGGCTCGCCGTATTCTGGATTCAGCACTACGGCCATGGCGGCGTGACGCTGGCGGCGCTGGCGGTGTTTCTCGGGCATTTATTCCCCTTCTGGCTGCGTTTCAAAGGCGGCAAAGGGGTGGCCACGGGGATAGGTATCTTCTTCGCTCTGTCCTGGCCCATCGGCCTATTGTGCTGTGCCGCCTGGCTGGGCACGGCGGTTATCTTCCGGTTTTCATCCCTGGCGGCGCTGGTTGCCTATGCGCTCGCCCCGCTGGCCGCATATTTTTTCACGGGCTCCTGGAAGAACGCGGCTTTGGCGCTGGTCATCGCGGCATTGGTGTATTGGAAGCACCGGGGCAATATCTCGCGCCTGCTGAAAGGCGATGAGCCCAGGATCGGCAAAAAGGCTCGGGCGCCGGTCGTGTCCCAGGATTAATTCCACCCGCCTGGGCGGCGCAAGGCTGACTCCGGTATCGGCAGGTGACTTAAACAGGCGGGGGCAAAATGTCCGACTACAAGCTCTACTATTGGCCTGTGCCGTTCCGCGGCCAGTTCGTGCGCGCCGTGCTGGCGCATGCCGGAAAAACCTGGACCGAGGGTAGCGGCGAGGCGATCGGCAAATTGATGGAAGGCCCGGTTGGAAAAATGCCGGCGCCGTTCATGGGCCCGCCTGTGCTGGTCGATAAAAAAACGGATTTCGCCATCTCGCAGATGCCGGCGATTATTCTGTACCTGGGCGAGACGCTCGGGCTGATGCCCGAAACCGCTGCCCTGCGCGCGCAAACCATCAAAATCGTTTGTGACGCGAATGACGTGATAGACGAACTCACCTGCGATGGCGGGCGCGAGATGTGGACCAAAAAGAGCTGGGCCGCGTTTATGCCGCGCCTGGGCAAATGGATGTCATTCTGGGAAGAAACCGGCCGCCGGCATGGGCTGCAAGCCGATTCCGGCTTCCTGCTGGGCGGCGAAGCCCCCGGCATCGCCGATGTCGTGACGGCTACGCTGTGGTCCACCATGACCGAACGGTTTCCGAAAATCGAAGCGATGCTGGAGGAGACGGCACCCCTAACAGCCGGCCTGACGCGGCGTGTGGCAGCACTGCCGCCGCTGAAAAAACTCGCCGCGAAGGCCCGGCGCGACTATGGCGATGCCTATTGCGGCGGCCAGATTGAGGCTTCGCTGCGAAAAGTGCTGGGGCGTTAGCGGCGGACTCATTCCCGGCGTGGGTCGCGGCGCCAAAACTGCCTTTCGCTGTGTTTTGGCGGCAGTTGAGCGCCCGATGGCCCTCGAAGTGGCGCCGGGAAATGACGGCGCAAGCTAGCTGATCTGGTCTTGCAATGAGGGGCGCAGGGCCAGAATGAGCGGAATGATCGTGACCGCCGTCAAAGCCGCGGCAGATATGCCGGCCATCCTACTGAAATGATCCGCGATCGCGCCATAGGCGATGGGTGCAAGCCCGCCCGCGCCAATCACCCCGGTATAAAACAGCGCAAAGGCCCGGCCGGTATCGTTCCCAGGTGCCAGCGCCGGAACTGTTCCATAGAGAACCGACGACGTGCCGTTAAGGACAATACCCAGGATAGGCAATAGAATCAGCATCGGTTGCAGTGGCAGAAATGCGGTTGCGAAAATCAGTAGAGCGGTCATCGCTTCAGTGGCGATCACTGTCCCGATCACGCCAAGGTGCTGGCCAAGCCAGCCGCAGCTGGCTTTGCCAAGCGCGCCCCCGATGAACAACAGCGCAAGTCCACCACCGACAATCGTTTCAGTGCCGCCTTTTTGATGGAGGAGGAATGGCAGGAACAGCAGGTAGCCCATACGGGTCGCGGTATCGAGCGCACCTATGGTCAAAAGCAGGTTGAACCCCGCACCGCTCCGTTCCTTTGCAACATGCGCCTCTCCGGCATGCACGGTGAATGGCTGGCGCGGGACAAGCCAAAGCAATCCCAGCGCCACGGCCACCCCCACCATCGCCATGAGGCCGACGACCGGCCGCCAGGCGGATACTGTCAGCAGAAGTGCGACCGTTGCCGGAAAAACCGCCTTGCCGAGATCACCTGAGAAATTATAGATGCCGAGTGGCCCGCGTGAGGCTTTGCCAAACGTGTCCGTGACCAGCAGTGAAGCGCGCGGGTGCTGAATGCTGGAGCCGATACCCGCAATAACCAGGCCGATGCATAAGCCCGTGAACCCGCAAGGGAGCGCCATCACCATATAGCCCGCGGCAGCGATTAGGGTAGCCGCGGCCAAAGACGCGCGCGGGCCAAAACTGGCAGTCAGCCGGTTGGCCGGCAGCTGCAAACCGCCCATGGTGCCGTAATACAGCGCGCGAACAAGCGCCAGACCGGCGTAGGAGAGACCGAATTGCGCCTGCCAGATGGGCAGCAAAGCGTAGAGCTGGTCGGTGTAGCCATCATGCAGCAGATGGGCGAGGCAAGCTCCCGCCAAGTTCCGGTGCCGTGGCGTAAACGCCAGCACTTTCGCCGGTCCTTCGCCTGTCGCCTCAGCAAACATCGGCTGTTCTCCATTTCGGCGGTAAAAATAGACGTATGAGTTTCCCTCGAATAGTCCTACATAACTCTCCTCATCTGTCAGTTTTTATCACGGGTTTCATGCGCCGTTTGCCACCCCTCAATGCCTTGCGCATCTTCGAAGTAGCGGCACGTACCAGCAGCTATGCCGCGGCCGCGGCCGAACTCGGGCTGACCCATGGGGCAGTCAGCCGGCAGATCGCCGGGCTTGAACATTGGCTCGGGCAGCGCCTGTTCGTGCGTGCCGGGCGGCGCATGGTACCAACACAGGCGGCTCTGGTCTTCGCGTCAGAGGTCAGTCTGTCGTTTGACCGGGTGACCGCAGCGGCGGATGCCTGCGGGCGGCCCTCGGCCCGCCGTATCCTGCGCGTTAGTGCGCCAAGTACATTTGCGATGCGCTGGCTCATACCCCGCCTGGAGCACTTCCACGCTGAACGGCCAGAGGTGGAGGTGGCCGTCACCACAACGACCACGCTGCATGACGAATTGCGCGGTGGTTTCGATGTCGCCATACGGCGCGGATCGGCGGAGCAGAACACCTGGCCACAGCATCATGCGATGCATTTCCTCGATGAGGCAGATACGCTTGTGATGAGCCCGGCGCTTTTTGAGCGCCGGCCAGTGCGCAAGCTGGAAGATCTACTTCACCATACGCTGCTCACCAGCGAGACCCGGCCAGGAGATTGGGTTGATTGGCTCGACAAAGCGGGCTTGTCGCATATGGCCGGGCACCGTCGCCGGATCTTCGACCATTTTTTTGTCACGCTGCAGGCGGTCGTGGATGGGCTGGGTGTAGGCATCGGCCCATTGCCCGTGCTCGGCACCGATGTCGCCGCTGGGCGCCTTATGACACCGTTCCCGGGAATTTTAGTGCCTCGAACGGGGTATGTGGCATTAGTGCCCTTCGATGCTGACAAAACCACGTCGCTGACGGCGTTTATCGATTGGCTGGTTGCTGAGGGCGTTGTTTAGCGTCAGCTGCGGCGTTTAGGCGCAGGCACATTTGCTGTTAGCATGGCAGTTAAGGTGCTGCATTCAGCCATTGCGACCTTTGTAACCGGACCACAACCCCAACCGGCCTTGCCTACCGGAGGTTGCTGCGCCAATGCTGGCTAAGCATGGATCGCCGGGTCAGGCGTGGCCATGACGATGAAAGAATTGGGGCGAAGCGGAGTAAGGTTGGACAAAACCATGAAAGATGATTTTTGCCGCCTCCGTCTGGTCCGTACCGAGAGCGTCGGGCCGGTGACGTATAGGCGGTTGCTGGCGCGGTTTCCCGATCCGGCGGAGGCGCTGGCGGCTTTGCCGGCGCTGGCCAAGGCTGGCGGGCGGTCGGTGCCGTTGCTGGTGCCGCCGGAAGGTGATGTCGAACGTGAGTTTGAGCGCTTGGCCCGGCTGGGTGGGCAGTTTCTCTTTCTAGGCAGCGCGGAATACCCGGAATATCTGGCGGAATTGCCTGACCCGCCGCCAGCGATTGCTGTGCTGGGGGATGTCTCTCTTCTTTCCTCCCGCTGCATCGGCATTGTGGGCGCGCGCAATGCCTCGGGCGGCGGGCTGCGGTTTACCGAGCAGTTTTCCTCGGAGCTGGCGTCCGAAAAACTCACCATTGTATCGGGACTCGCGCGGGGGATTGATGCGGCGGCGCATGAGGGGGCGATGCGCACGGGCAGAACCGTGGCGGTGATCGCGGGCGGGCTGGATATGCCGTATCCGCCGGAGAATGCTGCACTCCAGCAGCGCATTGCCAAAAATGGTGCGGTGGTGGCCGAGGCGCCGATGGGCACGGCGCCGATTGCGCGGCATTTTCCCAAGCGCAACCGCATCATCGCTGGCTTGAGCCTCGGGCTGGTGGTCATCGAGGCCGCTGCCCGGTCCGGCTCGCTGCTTACCGCGCGGATGGCCAACGAGGCGGGGCGGGAGATCTTCGCCGTGCCTGGGGCGCCGCTCGATCCGCGTTCCAAGGGCGGGAATGAGCTGATCCGCCAGGGGGCGCATCTGACCGAGACCGCCGCCGATGTGCTGGCCGCCCTGCCCGCCGCCATCGGCCCCCGTTTTGGAACACGGGCCAAAACCCTGGCCGGATTCCGCGAAGGGGCCACCGGCTGGGCCGGGCCGCCGGACAGCGAGGCGGCCATAGCCGCCGCCAGGAGCAACGCCCCGGGGTTTTTGGGCCCGGAAGGGGTGGATGTTGACGAGTTGGCGCGGCGCTGCCAGTTGTCGATGGCTGCCATGCAGGCGGTTATCCTGGAGCTGGAGCTTGGCGGGCTGGTTACAAGCCACCACAGCGGCAGGGTAATGCCTCCACAAGACCTATATTAAATGCTTGAAACACAAGACTAAAATCCCGCTTAAGATTTCGCTTAAGATAATGAATGGAACGGCTCTTTGACTGATATTGTCGTCGTCGAATCTCCCTCAAAAGCCAAGACGATCAACAAATACCTCGGTGATTCGTATAAGGTTCTGGCCTCATTCGGGCATGTGCGCGACCTGCCGGCCAAGGACGGCTCGGTGCGTCCGGACGAGGATTTCGCCATGGATTGGGTCTCGGATGACCGGGGTGCCAAGCAGCTCAACGAGATCGCCCGGGCCCTTAAAGGTGCCAAAATCCTGTATCTGGCGACCGATCCGGACCGCGAGGGCGAGGCCATCTCCTGGCATGTACGGGCGATGCTGGAGGAGAAACACGCGCTCAAGGGCATCAGGGTCGAGCGCGTTACCTTTAATGAGATTACCAAATCGGCGGTGAAAACCGCCATGGCGAATCCACGCGAGCTGGATACTCCGCTCATCGAGGCGTATCTCGCCCGCCGCGCATTGGATTATCTGGTGGGGTTCACCCTCTCGCCGGTGCTGTGGCGCAAATTGCCGGGCAGCCGCTCGGCGGGGCGTGTACAGTCCGTGGCGTTGCGGCTGGTGTGCGAGCGCGAGGCCGAGATCGAGATTTTCAAGCCGCGCGAGTATTGGACCGTGGAGGCGAGCATGCTCACCCCCACCGGCGCCCCCTACCCCGCCAAGCTGACGCAGTACCAGGGCAAGAAGCTCGACCAGTTCGATTTGAACGACGAAACCAAGGCCCATGCCGCGCGGGCCGCCGTGCTGGCCGGCACCTTTTCAGCCGGCACGGTTGAGAAGAAGCGTACCAAGCGCAATCCGCCGCCGCCGTTCATCACCTCCACTTTGCAGCAGGAGTCCAGCCGTAAGCTTGGTTTCTCCTCGCAGATCACCATGCGCCTGGCTCAACAGCTGTACGAGGGCATCGAGATTGGCGGCGAGACGGTGGGGTTGATCACCTATATGCGTACCGATGGCGTGACCATGGCCAAGGAGGCCGTGGAGGCCATGCGCGGGCGTATCCGCTCCGAGTTTGGCGATAGCTACGTGCCGTTCGCGCCGCGCGAATTCCAGAGCAAGGTGAAAAACGCGCAGGAAGCGCATGAGGCGATCCGCCCGACGGATATCAACCTGACACCCGCCAAAGTGGCGAAAATGCTGAACCATGACCAGGCGCGGCTGTACGAGCTGGTGTATAAGCGGGCACTGGCCTGCCAGATGTCCGCCGCCGAGCTGGACCAGACCGCCGTGGACCTGACCGACGGCAAGGGGCAGACCCTGCGCGCCACCGGCTCCGTGCTGGCTTTCGACGGCTTCCTGAAACTTTACCAAGAAGATAAGGACGAGCCTTCCGAGGATGATGACGCGCGCATTCTGCCGCCCATCTCCAAGGGCGACCCGGCTAAAACCAATAAAGTCGATGCGAACCAGCATTTCACCCAGCCGCCGCCGCGTTATTCGGAAGCTTCGCTGGTGAAGAAGATGGAGGAGCTGGGTATTGGCCGGCCCTCGACCTATGCCTCGATTCTCTCGGTGCTGCGCGACAGCAATTACGTGCGCATGGAAAACAAGCGCTTCATTCCGGAAGACCGTGGCCGTCTCGTCACCGCGTTCCTCACCAGCTTCTTCGGCCATTATGTCGATACCGGGTTTACCGCCGGGCTGGAGGACCAGCTCGACCAGGTGGCCGAGGGCAAAGCCGATTGGCGCCAGGTGCTGCGCAATTTCTGGGACGGTTTTTCCACCGCCGTGGCGCAGACCAAGGATTTAAAAATCTCTGACGTCATCGATGCGCTCGATGCCGACCTGGGGCCGCATTTTTTCCCGCAGCGTGAGGATGGAACGGACCCGCGCGTCTGCACCGCCTGCGGCACTGGGCGGCTGGGGCTGAAGCTTGGGCGGTTCGGCAGCTTTATCGGCTGCTCGAATTACCCGACCTGCCAGTACACCCGCAAACTGGCGGTAGAAGGCGGCGATAACCCCGAAGACAGCCTCAAGGACGGCATGCGGGTACTCGGCCAGCATCCCGATAGCGGGTTTGATATAACGCTCCGCCGTGGCCCCTATGGGCTGTATGTGCAGGAGGGTGAGCCGGACCCCGAGGATAAAAAATCCAAACCCAAACGGGCCTCGCTGGCACGCGGCATGGATGGCGAAACGCTTGGCCTGGAAGATGCGCTGGGGCTGCTGTCTCTGCCGCGCCTGGTTGGGCTGCATCCGGAGACGGGCCAGAAGATCGAGGCCAATCTCGGCCGCTTTGGGCCTTATGTGAAAATGGGCGCGCTGTTTGCCTCGCTGGAACGCGATGATTCCGTGCTGCATCTGGGTATGAACCGGGCGATGGAGCTGATCGCCAAGAAACAGGATTCGGTGAAGAGTTTGGGTGCTCATCCGAAGGACGGCACGGATGTGCTGGTGCGCAAGGGGCGGTTCGGGCCCTATGCGCAATGGGGCAACACCGTCGCCAACCTGCCGCGCGGGCGCGAGATGGGCGATATGACGCTGGATGAGGCGGTGGCGCTGCTGGCCGAAAAGGGCAAGACGCTGGCGCCCAAGGGCAAGAAGGGCGCGAAGAAACCGGCGGCCAAGGCCAAGCCGGCGGCGGTGAAAGCAGCAGCGGCGCCCAAAGCTAAACCGGCTGCCAAAGCCAAGCCTGCTACCAAAGCCAAGGCCAAAGCCCCTGCCAAGGCTAAGCCGAAAGCCAAAGCCGCCATCTCTTGAGCCTGGGTACCATCTCTTCGGACCTAGGCTACAAGCGCGACGAGGCCGGCTTTGCCAAAGGCCTGCAGTATGAGCTGCTCACCGTACTGGCGCGGCTGTTGTTCAAAATCGACGGCGAGGTGCGCGATATGCGCCGCGCCTTGCAGGAGCATCTGGCCGCCTGCCCTATCGACCGCTCCGTCAAGCTGGACGGCAGTTTTGTCACCGATACCGAAAAATGGTGGCGCTTTAGCGCGATCATGCTGCACACTTTGGGCGGGCCGCTCAGCATGGTGGTGATCGAGAATGCGCTCACCTCGAGCCTGTTTCTCACTCAGGGATCAGAGAGCGGCGCCTATGCGCAAAGCCCCGCTTATGATGCGCTCTTCAAACTCACCGAAGAGATCAGGCTCTACAATCACGCGGCAACCGCCAAGAATCTTTCGATCATTGACCGCTTCTCGCGGAAAAAAATTGGCCGGGTGAAGCGGGAGGTGTCCCTCCCCACCCAGGATGTGCTGATTCTGTACGGGTTGGCGCATAGATGGATCAACATCGTCAGCCTGGCGCTGGCACTCATCCGGCATCTGGAAGACAAGCCTTTCATCATGCCCGAGCTGATGCCCCACTCCCCGATTCAGGGGATGGATGAAGAAGCCGCCCTGGCGCACGTGACCGTGGCGGAAGCAAGGGCGGCGCTGGGTCTTTAAACTGGGCGGTTTTTGGCTCTATAGTCCCTTCCAAGCACGCGAGAGTGCAAACAATGCCTGATACAAGTCAGACGGCGGATATAGACCGGACACTGGTTGATGCC
This sequence comes from Acidocella sp., assembly GCA_026224875.1. Taxonomy (GTDB): domain Bacteria; phylum Pseudomonadota; class Alphaproteobacteria; order Acetobacterales; family Acetobacteraceae; genus Acidocella. The sequence goes on along the minus strand of JAMFRU010000037.1, from coordinate 76,276 downwards.
CCGGCCAACATGGTGTGGATTCCCGGCGCTACCTTCTGTATGGGGTCGGACAGCCATTACCCGGAGGAAGCCCCCGCCCATCGCGTGAATGTCGATGGCTTCTGGATAGACCGTACCCCCGTGACCAATGCGCAGTTCAAAGCCTTCGTGCGCGCCACCGGACATGTTACCTTTGCCGAAACAAAACCCGATATAAAAGACTACCCCAACGCGCTGCCGCATATGCTGTTCGCCGGCTCGCTGGTGTTCACCCCGCCGCGCCAGCTGACCAATCTGCGCGATTATTCACAGTGGTGGCGCCTGACGCGCGGCGCGGACTGGCGGCACCCTTACGGGCGCAAAAGCAACATCATAGGCTTGGACCATCACCCCGTGGTGCATGTGGCCTATGCCGACGCGCTGGCCTACGCAAAATGGGCCGCTAAGGATTTACCCACGGAAGCGGAATGGGAGTTTGCTGCGCGCGGCGGGCTGGAGGATGTGGAGTTCGCCTGGGGTAACGAGTTGGCGCCAAACGGCAAACATATGGCCAACACCTGGCAGGGAAATTTTCCGCTGCAGAATTTAAAAGACGATGGTTACGAGCGCACCTCGCCGGTCACCGCATTTCCACCGAACGGCTACGGCGTGCATGACATGATCGGCAATGTCTGGGAGTGGACCAAGGATTTTTTCACAACCAAGCACCAGGCCCATGGGCAGAAAGCCTGCTGCATTCCGCAAAACCCGCGCGGCGGGGATGAGGCAGCGAGCTACGACCCCGCCCTGCCGCAGATTAAAATTCCGCGGAAGGTGATTAAGGGCGGATCGCATCTTTGCGCGCCGAATTACTGTCGCCGCTACCGCCCGGCGGCACGCCACGCCGAGCCGGTGGATACCTCCACCAGCCATGTCGGATTTCGTTACGTTATCAGAATATAGGCGAACGGCGCATCCTCTAAAACTCAAGCTGATCGCGCGCGGTCGAGCGTTCAATCATGCCGGTAGCGGTTTCGCCATCCCATGTGTAGGTCACATGCGCCTGCTGGACGGCGGGGAAGCTGGCCGGCAGCATGTTGCTGGCCTTGCCGCCCGCGCCGCCACGCGAAAAACAGTTGATGAAAGTGGTGCCCTGGATGGTAACGAGACCATCCGCCGTTTCCAGCACCAAAGGCACATCCTCACCATCTGTCAGGAGCTTTTTCATCCACGGCATGGTTACCGCGCGCGCGGGTTTCAGCACGCCGTCGCCGTCGAAGATAAAACCTTCGTTGAAGCTGGGTTTGCCATCGGCACGCGGAGGATACACGTTGATGCCAAAAGCTTTGCCGCTGGGGAACAGTGCCGATTGCCAGCAATGCCCCCAGAACCCCTCGAATTTACGCACACCCTGGCGTTTGATGCGCAGCAGCTGGGCCTTGAAGTCGCGGCGCTTACCGTCGATTTCCAGCCAGCCCTGGGCGCGGCATAATTGCTCGAACCGCGGGCTGAGGTACGTCCCCTGCTCACCGCTCATCAACGCAACGGATTCCGCGGTTAGCGTGCCGGAGATCAGCGGCGGCACAACGGGGTAAAAATCGATCCCGAAGGCGATTTCACTCAAACGCGGCGGGTCCGGATAGACCTCGGAGATGAGCGTCGCGGCACTGAGCTCGGCAACCTGGTGTTTGCTGAAAGTGCATGACCAATGCTTGAACGGCTCGATGCAGCGAAATTCCAGCGGCCCGGCGCCGAGGATGGTCGGCTTGCCTTCAGCCCCGATGGCGGGGTGGGATTTGCCAAATTCACGCGCGGAAAAAACCCGGCCGTCGGGGAAGGCGATGTCGAGCCAGATCTCATGCGCTGCCCATTCCTCGGCCAGACCTTCGATACCGATGCGCATGGCGAATTCGCCGTTCTCCTCCTCCAGCCAGACGTTCGCCGCATCGCGCACATCCGGCCCCGGGCGCTCGGCAAACACGTAGTCGCGCTCAGGCGGCAGTCCGCCCGTCAGATCGATTGCCATTTTTCTGGTTCCCCCAATTGTTTGGGCGGAGCTTGGCCGTGCGCAAGGCGGTATGGCAATTCTCTTTGCGTGTGGCCCCGGCAGATCATGGCCGGATCGCATTGATTTGGCTATTTGGCGTAGTATCAGCCGCCGGCGAGCTGCACGATGTCCTTCACCCCGAGAATACGCTTGGGCGCACCCTGTCCGGCGCAGTGGATCATGGCCAGCGCTACCTCCCGCAACGTGCAGAATCCATCTGGGTAGAGGCGCCGCCCGATTGGGTAGAGAAATTCCAGCAATTTGTATGAGATTTTCAGGTTTTTCTGGCCGGGCGAGGCCTTCATGGCGCCGGGGCGGAACATATAGGCGTTGGGGAGCAGGCGCAGCAGCGCGTTTTCCGTCGCCCCTTTCACCCTTGCCCAGGCCAGGCGGCCCTGTTCGGAGCTGTCCGTACCGGCGCCGGTGACGTAGCAGAAATTGATCTCGGGGTTCAGCCCGGCAAGCAGCTGCGCCACGCTGATGGTGATGTCGTAGGTGGTGCGCAGATAGGCCTCGGCACTGATGCCGACGGATGACACGCCGAGGCAGAAGAAGCAGGCGTTGTATCCTGCAAGCTCTGGAGCAATCGATGTTAAGTTAAAAAAATCCTGGTGGACGATCTCAACCAGCTTGGGGTGGGTCACGCCGCCGGGCTTGCGGTTGATGACCAGGACCGCCTCGACCTCGGGATTTTCCAGGCATTCAAACAGAACCCCCTCGCCCACCATGCCGGTTGAACCTGTGATGATCGTTCTTATTCCCATACCTCAACATAGCACCCTTGCCTGCCCGCGTCTGCGCTGTGTTAAGCAGATGGCCAAGCCGGGAATATCCGGCGGATGGGGAGTAAAAATATGCAGGATACACATGTTCTGATTCTAACCGCTGGGATTCTGGGGGTCATCTTCTTCGCCCTCACCGTCTGGGTGGTGGCGGAGCGCAACAAGACCAAGCAGATGCTGGGCGATGGCGGCAGCCAGACGTTGCAAGTCGCCATCCGGGCGCATGCCAATTTCGCCGAATACGTGCCGCTGATCCTGATCCTCCTGGCCTGCCTGGTGCATGAGGACGCCGGCCAGCTGTTTTTCTTGCTGTTATGCCTGGCGCTGGTGGTCGGCCGCATCCTGCATCCCTTCGGTATCCGTATCCTCACACCCAACGTGCCGCGCGCCGTGGGGGCCATGCTCACCTGGGCTGTGCTGATCATTTCCAGCATAGCTGTCATCGTTCTGGCGTTTTTCCCGCCAATTTAACGGTCTACCAAGACTTTATAAAAATTTATCCATGGCGCGGAGCAGCATAATATGCTCTTACCCGCCCCATGACCGCCGCACCCTTGCGATTTCGTGACGAGCGACTGATGTTGGACCCCGCCGGCGCCGCCTTCTGGCCGGGCAAGCGTGTGCTTATCGCAGCTGACCCGCCTTTTGCCGCCGCCCAAAGTTTTGGCGCGCCGCCGGCCGATAGCCGCGGCGCGTTGGAGCGGCTGAACCGGCTGATCCGGCTGTACAGGCCGCAGAAAGTCATCATGCTGGGGCACGGCGGCATCGCCGGTGCCGCGCGGCTGCATAAGGATGAGCTGGCGCGGCTGACCGCAATGTCCCGCGAGGCGAGTTTTCTCTGGGTCGGCGGAGTCGCGGCGGATTTGCCGGGCAGTTCCGTGGCCGTGCATCGCGAGGGCCCGTTTACCTTCCGCCATGAGCCCTCCCCCAAACTGGCGCCGCGCGAGATCGAAATTTGCGGCGCGCTGCGGCCCTGGGCGAGCATCGATGTGCGGGCCAAGCGCGTGGCCAGGCCGTGCTTCGTGGCTGGTGCCGACCGGCTGATGCTGCCTGCTTTCGGCTCGGCTTTGGGCGGGGTGGTCTCATCCGGCGGCGGGCTGGACGTGCGCGATACCGAAATTTCGCGGCTGTTTCCGCGCGGGTTGAGGGTGTTTCTGCTCGGGCAGGAGCAGTTGTTTTCGTTTGCTTTGGAACAATTGGGGCGGATGGCTGAAGTCGCCTGAGACCGTCTTCCGGACGGTCTTAGCCACCCCATATGTGTTTGAGTGGCGCGCGCAAAAACCCTTGTCTGGTTCAGGAATGATCTGCGCCTTGCCGATAATCCGGCGCTGCATGCTGCCTGCGAGGGCGGCGGGCCGGTGGTGCTGCTGTATATTCTCGATGAGCGGGCCGGGGCGGCGAGCCGCTGGTGGCTGCATCATTCCCTTACTGCATTAGGCCTCGATATTGCCGCGCGGGGTGGGTTTTTGCTCCTGCGCCGGGGCGATCCGCTAAAAATCATCCCGAAACTTACGGCTGCGCTGGGCGTGGAAGCCGTGCATGCGGCCCGGGCCTATGAGCCGGCCTGGCGTGAGGCCGGCCGGGCGCTGGATGCCGCGCTGAAAAAACAGGATATCGGCTTCCATCGCCATCTCTCCACCTCGCTCTTCCCGCCCGAGCGCATCACCACCCAAGCCGGGCGGCTGTATGGTGTGTTTACCCCCTTCGCCAAGGCCTGCATGGCGGCCGGCATGCCCGAGATTTCTGCCCCCGCCCCTGCCCGCATCAACGGCATGAAGGGGACCAGCGATGCGCTGGAGGATTGGCAGTTGCTGCCAACCCTGCCGGAATTCGCTGCCTTCCCCTGGGCGCCGGATGCGGCGGCGTTGCCGCACCCTATTTCCGTGGCTTTAATCCCGTGCTGCAGGGATAAAAATTCAACAAGGACGGTGCCTATGTGCGCCACTATGTGCCCGAGCTGCGGCACCTCCCCAATGAGGCTTTGCACACGCCCTGGATGGCAGATGATGCCGCATACGCGAATGTGAGAGACGCATGACTGGTTTTAATTTGTTTTGCCTTGCAAGCTGTGGATAACTGTCCCATCTCTAGGCAGTAATGTATCTTGGCTGCCATTTTTCGCGCCTGGGTTGCGGGTGATCCCACGATGATCCCACGCGGCGTTCCTCTCCGTATTGCCGGCGATGTGCATGGCGATGCGAAAGCGTTGGCTGCTGCCGCGGAGACTGACCGGTTTCTTATCCAACTGGGCGATCTTGTTGACGACGGGCCGGATACGCCCGGCGCGCTGGCGGTGATGTTCCGGCTGATCGATGAGAAGCGCGGCATGTTCATCCTCGGTAACCATGATTACAAACTGGCCCGGGCCCTGCGCGGCGAGCATGTGCGCAGCCTCCCAACCGCCCGCACCATGGCTGAGCTGCCCGCTAGTCTGCGCGAGCGGGCCCTGGCCGAGATTTCCACCGCCCCGGGCTGGGAAGCGGAGGTTGGAGAAGCGGGCGGGCGGTTTTTCGTGCATGGCGGGTTCCATCCCGGCATGCTGGAAGAGCCCCCGCAATCCATGCAGCCCGGCCGCCCCGGCCCGCTGCTGGCGCGCGCCCTCTATGGCCAGACCACCGGTCGCGTAACCGGCTCAGGCAAGCCTGAACGGCTGATCCGCTGGGTGGATGATATTCCATCTGGTTTCACAGTATATTGCGGGCACGACCAGCGCAGCAGCGATGGCAGACCCTATGTGCGCCACGGCAGGCAGGGCGGCACGGCGGTGTTTCTGGATACTGGCGCTGGCAAGGGCGGGCATCTGTCCTGGGTGGATATCGACCCGCTGTAGAACGGCTCCGGCGCCGCAGGTGACAAATCCGGGTTATTTCGCAAGTGCAGAGAGGTCGCGCTTGCAGCCGCGCAATTCACCCTCATATCCTATCCGATATCGCGAACCGCGATGTGCAGCACGGCACCATAAAATCACGGCACAATAAAATCAGGAAACACCATCATGAATTTTTCCCTTCGCGCCACCATCCCTCTGGCCGCAGCTTTCGTGCTCGGCTTTGCTCCCCTCGCCCAGGCGAAAACACTGGACATTACCGGCAGCTTTGTCACCGAAGGTGCCGCCACAACGACGCCCTCCGGCCAGGTAACCGGCACGTTGGACACCGTGACCGGCAAGGTGACCTATAAAATAACCTATTCCGGCCTGTCCGGCCCGGTTAATGCAGCGCATTTCCATGGCCCCGCGGTAGCGGGCCAGGAAGCAGGGGTGCTGCTGCCGATACCCGGGCCGTATGAGAGCGGCATGCACGGCACGGTAACCGCCAATGCGGCGACGGAGAACGCCTTACTGGCCGGCAAAACCTATGTGAACCTGCACACGGCGAAATATCCGATGGGCGAAGCCCGCGCCCAGGTTAAGGTTTCGTCTTAAGTTCTTCAGCATGAAAGCGGCTCTCGCGGGCCGCTTTCATGCTTTGGCATGCTTTAAGTGGACGATATTTCTCTGCGGCTGCATCCTGTATTGCGGGCAAGCCCAGCCAGGAGGAAATACGCATGAATGCAGCTTCAATGCCGGCGATGGATTTTGCCCTGGGTGAAACCGTGGATGCTATCCGTGACACGACCGCGCGGTTTGCCGCCGACCGGATTGTGCCGCTGGCGGCGGAAATCGATAGGACCAATAATTTTCCGCGCGGCTTGTGGCCGGAAATGGGCGCGCTCGGCCTGCACGGCATCACCGTGGAGGAAGAGTTCGGCGGGCTCGGCCTGGGCTATCTGGCGCATGTGGTGGCGATGGAGGAAATCTCCCGTGCCTCGGCCTCGATCGGGCTTTCCTACGGCGCGCATTCCAACCTCTGCATCAATCAAATCCGGCGCTGGGGCACGGATGAGCAGAAGCGGCGGTATCTGCCGAGACTGATTTCCGGCGAACATGTCGGCGCACTTGCGATGTCAGAGGCCGAGGCGGGTTCGGATGTGCTCTCCATGCGGTTGAAAGCGGAACAGCGTGGCGGCCGCTATGTGCTCAATGGAGCCAAATTCTGGATTACCAATGCACCGCATGCGGATACGCTCGTGGTTTATGCCAAGACCGCGGACGCGGGCGGGCGGGGCGTGACCGCCTTCATCATCGAAAAGGATTTTTCCGGATTTCATGCCGGTGCAAAACTCGACAAAATGGGCATGCGCGGGTCGGATACAGGCGAGCTGGTGTTCGAGGATTGCGAGGTCCCGGCTGAGAACATATTGGGGCCGCTAGGTGGCGGCGCCGGCGTGCTGATGTCCGGGCTCGATTATGAACGCGCCGTGCTGGCCGGCGGGCCGCTCGGCATCATGCAGGCCTGTTTGGATGCGGTGCTGCCTTATGTGCGCGAGCGTAAGCAATTCGGCCGCCCCATCGGTAGCTTCCAGCTCATGCAGGGCAAAATCGCCGATATGTACGTGGCCCTCAATTCCGCCCGTGCCTATGTGTACGCCGTCGCCCGCGCCTGCGACGCCGGCAAAACCACGCGCTTTGATGCCGCCGGCGCCATTCTGCTGGCCAGCGAAAACGCCGTGAAGACCGCGCTCGAAGCGATCCAGGCGCTCGGCGGGGCGGGATATTTGAAAGAATTTCCGGTGGAGCGGTTTCTGCGTGACGCGAAACTGTACGATATAGGAGCAGGGACGAATGAGATCAGAAGATTTCTGATTGGGCGCGAGTTGCTTGAGGTTTGAGTAATGACGAGAGAACGCTACGTTCGTATTTACTTGGTGGTATCGATATCATTATGATCTTTCCCATGACTGTGAGATTTGAGAATGTCTGAACGGTCTCGGGAGGGCGACTTAATATTGAGATATGAAGAGTTTGCAGGCGAGTCAGGTGATCCCCCAAAAACGATTAGCTGGGTCGATTACGACATCAAACCGCTTGGCTTTGAGGTGCTCATCAACGCTGCATTACACAAAAAATCTCGCTTCCGCTGGAGATGTTTAATGCAAAGGCTGTTGCCGCCAACATCGAAAGCATCGGCAGCTCACTCTATAATCACATCAAGACGACTTTGAAATGTGTGAAGTTTAGACAGAAGTATGACGCAGCTGATGCCTATAATGCTTTGGCAGATTTGCGCGCGCTCGATATGCTTACCAATGTACTCGCGATTTTTTACGGACGAAACCGTTCAACTATGCACATCTGATAAGAATCTCGCTCTGTTTTGGGCAGGTATTCAGGCCTCTAACTTTGTATGGGACGGATCTGAAGCTTCATTTGATTTGGACCCCGTTGAAGGGTTGCTGCCTGGTTTGGCTTGAGACAAATGATCTCTAGCCATTTCTTGGCGATTTGCAGAATGGGTAATTGGAAAGATGCCCTTACTTTAGAAACAAACAGCCGACGGGTTGCACCGCGCTCCGCCGATTCTACACTGCTGCCGGATGTGAGGCTGAAGAGATGCCCGGCTCACCTTGAATAAGCTCGCTGACCCTGCTGGATAATGCGCCAAGCGAAAACGGCTTGGTCATGACATGCATGCCGGCGCCGAGATGGCCGTGCGTGATCATGGCGTTTTCGGCGTAGCCGGTGATGAACAGCACGCGCAGCGTGGGGCGGTGTTCACGGGCCGCCTCGGCGAGCTGGCGGCCGTTCATGCCGCCTGGCAGCCCGACATCGCTGATCAGCAGATCGATGCGCGCATTGGAGCGCAACACGCGCAGGCCGGCGGCCGCATCGCTCGCCTCCAGCACGAGATAGCCGGCATCGATCAGCGCTTCCGCGACGAGCATGCGCACGGCGGCTTCATCGTCCACAACAAGTACGGTTGTGCCCGTTTCGGCTTGCGGCGATGGGGCGCTAAATCCGAGGATTTCCGCCTGTTCCTCGGCACCGAGCTGGCGCGGCAGATAGATGCAGACCGCCGTGCCCTCGCCGGGCTCTGAATAGATGCGCACCTGGCCGCCGGATTGGCGGGCAAAGCCGTGGATCATCGACAGGCCGAGGCCGGTGCCAAGGCCGATCGGCTTGGTCGTGTAAAACGGGTCGAACGCCCGGGCCGCGACCTCGGGTGCCATGCCGACACCGTTGTCGCTGACCGTTAGCGTGACATATTGCCCGGCCGGCATGTCCAGCCGCAGGGCGACACCCTCGTCGACGCTGGTGTTGGAGGTTTCCACGGTGAGCTTACCGCCATCGGGCATGGCATCGCGGGCATTGATACAGAGGTTGAGCAAGGCGTTTTCGAGCTGGTTGGGGTCGACCAGCGCCGTCCACAGCCCGGCCTTCTGAACCATCTCCAGGCTGATCGAAGGCCCGGTGGTGCGCCGTACCAGCTCCTCCAGCCCGCTGACCAGGCGGTTGATGTCGAGTGTCCTGGCCTCCAGCACCTGCCGGCGGGAGAAGGCCAGGAGGCGATGCGTGATGGAAGCGGCGCGCGCCGTGGCGCCCTGGGCCGCGGTGATATAGCGCTCAAGATCGCTGATGCGGCCCTGCCGGATGCGCAATTGCGCCAGCTCAAGGCTGCCCGAAATGCCGGCCAGCAGATTGTTGAAATCATGTGCCAGCCCGCCGGTGAGCTGGCCGACGGCTTCCATCTTCTGGGATTGCCGCAGCTCTTCTTCGAGTTTTAGCCGTTCCACCTCGGATTGCTCCTGGACGCTCAGATCCTGAAAGCAGTTCACAGCACCTATCTGCACGCCGTCATCGCCAAACAGTGGCGCGATATTGACCAGAACCGTGATCCGCGAAGCGTCCGGGCGTTCGATGATCACCCGCTGATCATGCGATGGCTGGCCGGTCCGCAACACAAATTCCATCGGTGTTTCGACATGCGGGAGCAGCGTGCCGTCCAGACGGTATAATTTATGCGCGCCACAAAATTTTTCGTCGGTTTGCCCGAGTGCGGGGGTGCGGCCCCAGAGCTCGGCGGCACGGTGGTTGAAAGCGGTGATCACCCCATCGACAGCGCAGACATAGACTGCGGCGGGGAGGATCTCGATTAAATTTTTGGAGAATAGGTCTAAACCAAGACGGGTATCGGGCATTGTGCCCTCCATTTATACCCGGTGGTATGGCACGGCTTTCGCTCAACAACTAATTACGGGCGGTTAATCAGCCAGTTCCACCAGGAATGGCCAGCTCCGCCAGGAACGGGTTAAACAGCCGTTCGGTGCCGATGGTGGAGCCCGGGCCGTGGCCGCAGGTGAAGGCAAAATCGTCGGGCAGGACGAGGATTTTGTCGCGGATGGCGGTCATCAGCTGCTCGTAATTGCCGTAAGTGCCGAAATCGGTGCGGCCAATGGAGCCTTTGAACAGCACGTCGCCCATGATGCCAAAATTGTTAGCGAGATCGAGATAGACGACATGGCCGGGGGTGTGGCCAGGGCAATGGCGGACGAGGAATTCTGTGCCCGCCATGGTTACGGTCTCGCCGTCGTCCAGGTAGCGGGAGGGCGTGCAGTTGCGGGCTTTTATGCGGTAGGCAGCCCCCTGCTCTTCCATCACGTCGAGCAGGAACTGGTCGCCATGGTGCGGGCCGATGATGGGCGCGCCCGTCAGTTCCGCGAGTTCGGTGGCGCCGCCGGCATGGTCTACATGGCCGTGCGTTAGGTAGATCGTGGACAGTTTGGCGCCGGTTTTTTCCAGTACCGCTTGCAGACGCGGGATATTGCCGCCGGGATCGACCATCACGGCTTCCAGCGTCTCGTCGTCCCACAACAGGGTGCAGTTTTGCTGGAAGCCCGTGACGGGGATAACGTCAATCTGCAAGGCCATACGTTAGCTCCTTAGATCCGGCGGGGTCGCCTCGTGCTTCAGCAAGGCCACGGCCTCGTCCAAGGTGAGAATCTCCTGGGCGGCACCGCCGAGGCGGCGCAACGCAACCTTGCGCTCCTCGGCCTCCTTGCGGCCGACGACGAAAATGTTGGGCACGTGATGCAGCGAATGGTCGCGGATTTTGGCCTGGATTTTCTGGTTGGAGACATCCAGCTCCACGGACAGGCCTGCCGCCGTGAGCGCTGCGGTCACCTCCGCCGCATACTCATCGGCATCGGAGACGATGGTGGCGACGACTACCTGCGTTGGAGCGAGCCAGAGTGGGAAGCGGCCGGCGTAGTTCTCGATGAGGATGCCGAGGAAACGTTCGAACGAGCCCACGATGGCACGGTGCAACATCACCGGACGGGCGCGGCTGGAGTCGGAGGTGACATATTCGGCGTCGAGCCGTTCGGGCAGCACGTAATCCACCTGCATGGTGCCGCATTGCCAGTCGCGGCCGATGGCGTCACGCAGGACGAACTCCAGTTTCGGGCCGTAGAAGGCGCCCTCGCCCGGGTTCAGCGTGTACGGCAGCCCTGCGGCTTCGCAGGCGCCTTTAAGGGCTTCCTCGGCGCGGTCCCAGTCGGCATCGGAGCCGGCGCGTTCTTCCGGACGGTCGGAGAATTTAACGGCGAAACTCTCGAAACCGAAGTCTTTGTATACGCTGTCGAGCAGGGCCACGAAGGCCACGACCTCCTCGACGATCTGATCCTCGGTGCAGAAAATATGCGCATCGTCCTGGGTAAAGGCGCGCACGCGCATGATGCCGTGCAACGCACCGGAAGGCTCGTAGCGGTGGCAGGCGCCGAATTCGGCCATGCGGATGGGCAGCTGGCGGTAGGAGCGCAGGCCTTGTTTGAAGATTTGAACATGGCAGGGGCAGTTCATCGGCTTGAGCGCGAGGGTGGATTCTTCCTCAACAACCTCGGCGATGAACATGTTTTTGCGGTATTTATCCCAATGGCCTGATTTTTCCCATAAATGGCGGTCGACGAGCTGCGGCGTACGCACTTCCTCGTAGCCACTCTTCTCCTGCCGGCGGCGGATGTAGTCTTCCACCGTGCGGTACAATTTCCAGCCCTTGCGGTGCCAGAAAATGGACCCCACCGCCTCTTCCTGGATATGGAACAAATCCATTTCCTTGCCGATTTTGCGGTGGTCGCGGCGCTCGGCCTCTTCCAGCTGCAGCAGATACGCATCCAGCTCCTTCTGGTCGCGCCAGGCGGTGCCGTAGATGCGGCTCAGCATCGGGTTTTTGGAATCGCCGCGCCAATAGGCACCGGCCGTCTTCTGCAATTTGAACGCTGTTCCGATATCAGCGGTGGAGCGCAGATGCGGGCCGCGGCACATGTCGAGCCAGTCGCCCTGGCGGTAGATGGTGATTTGGTCCGCCGGCAGGTCGCGGATCAGCTCGGCTTTGAAGCGCTCGCCTTTGTTTGTAAAATATTCAATGGCCTGGTCGCGGTCCCACATCTCGCGTGTGAATTTTTCGCCCTTGGCCACCAGCTCGCGCATCTTTGCCTCGATGGCGGGCAGGTCATCGGGGGTAAAAGGCTCGTTGCGGTAAAAATCATAGTAGAACCCGTTTTCGATGGACGGGCCGATCGTCACCTGCGTACCGGGGTACAGCGCCTGCACGGCCTCGGCCATCAAATGCGCGGCATCATGGCGGATCAGCTCAAGGGCGGCGGCGTCCTTGCGGGTGATGAATTTAATGGACGAGTCTTCCGTGATCTCGCTCGACATATCCACCTGAACGCCGTTCACAACGATGACCAAGGCGGCGCGAGCCAGCCCTGGGCCAATGGCCTCCGCGATCGCAGTGCCCGTCACCGCGCCCTCGAAGGAGCGTACGGAACCGTCAGGCAGTGTGATAGCGGGCATTGGTCTCTCTCAAGCTGTGTGTAATCGGGGGCGTTATGGCAGGGCGGCAAGCACTTGCGCAACCGGCAGGTCTTGCAGGCTTGGGGCGCGGAGGATGCTGGGCCAGCCGCCGTCTGGGTAGCGCGGTGCGGTGCGGGCGGGCTCTGACGCGGCCGAGAAGAGGGAAATGCACGGCACACCGAGGGCGGCGGCGAGATGCATCGGCCCGGTGTCGTTGCCGATGGCCAGTGCCGCGCCCCGGAATACGGTGGCGAGCTGGAGAAAGTCAGTGCGGCCGGTGAGATCCATGCCGCCGATGGTTTGCGCCAGCGGCCGCTCTCCTGCGGTGCCGACTACCACTACGGGCATATCCAGGGCAGCTGCCACTTCGCGGAACTTGTCGGCGGGAAAACGTTTTTCGGGCCGGTGCGGGGCGGCACCGGGCACCAGCACAGCGTAGCGCGGCGGGAGGCCCGGCACAGGACTAGCAATCCAGGAGAGGTCCGGGGCTGGGAGGTTGGGGATGCCGGCAATCCGGAGCTGCTGTTCGAGCCGTTCGCGGGTATGCAATGTCTCGCGGTTGGCGGCATCAGGAAAGGCACAGCCTTTGGCGATGCCGGACCAAGGCGGGCGCCCGGCCAAGGTAAAATAACTCGTGCTCCGGCTGGAGGTCTGCAGGTCGTAAACCATGTCGAACCCACGCAACTGGCGGCGTAGGCGCAGCAGGCCGGGAAAATTCCACAAGCTGGGTTTTTCGTCGATTTCCACCCGGTCGAACCACGGGCTCGCAGCCAGCAACGGGCCGTAGAGTTTGGTGGTGAGGACGGTAATCTCGCCGCCAACGTGCCGGGCGCGGATGGCGGCCATGGCCGGGAATGAAAGCACGATATCGCCGAACGCCCCGTGGCGGATGACGAGGATTCGGCTCAAGCCAGCAGCTCCTCATAAATGCCCAGCATCTTGTCCTGCATCACTTTGAGCGAAAAATTCTCCTCGATATGCGTCCGCGCCTGGGTGCCGAATTTTATCCGCGCAGCAATATCCTGGTCCAGCACGCTATCCAGCATCGCGGCCAGCGCCGCGGCGTTGTTGGGCGGGACCAGCAGGCCGGAGGTGCCGTCCACAATGGTTTCGCGCGCGCCGCCATGGTCGGCCGCCACCACCACCCGGCCCATGGCTTGTGCCTCGACGATGGTGCGGCCGAACGCCTCCGGGCTGGTGGAGCAGTTGACCACGATATCGGCCAGCATCAGGGCGGCCGGCATGTCATCGGTATGGCCCGCGATGCGCAGGCGGTCCGCCACGCCCAGGCTTTCAGCGAGCGACACGATGTTGGCGGTGTAGGTGTCCCGCCCCTGGTCGGCGCCGACCAGAATCCCCAGCGCGTCCTTATGCTGCATCATGGCCAGAGCGCGGATGAACAGTTTTTGCCCCTTCCAGCTGGTGAGGCGGCCCGGCAGCATGATGGCGGGCTGGCCGGCTTCGGCACGCCAGGCGCGGGCCAGGCGCACGGAACGATCGCCCAGCACCGCAGCGGGGTTGAACATCGCGGTATCCACGCCGCCATGCACCACGGTCAATTTGTCCGCCGCCGTGCCGTAGCGGGTTTTTATCAGCTCGGCGATGTATTGGCTCACCGCCACCACGCGGTCGCCGCGCGCCATAATCTGGTTGTAGCGCTGCTTGGCCTTGGAGGTTTCGCTATAGCTGCCGTGATAGGTGGTAACGAACGGGATGCCGCATTTTTTTGCCGCCTGGTAGGCCGACCAGGCCGGGGCGCGGGAATGGGCGTGGATGAGATCGACCCGGTTTTCCCTGATGAGCTTTACGAGCCTCCTCGTGTTTCGCCATATTTTTAAAGGATTTTTGGTGGCCAGCGGCAAAGGCACCAACTCCGCACCGGCGCGCAAGGCGGCATTGGCGAGATGCCCGGTCTCGGCGGCGATGAGGCAGCGGTGGCCGGCGGCACTCAAACCCTCGGCGATTTCCACCACCACGCGCTCGGCACCGCCATGGTCCAATCGGGGCAGCACCTGGAGAATCGTATTGCGCGCGTTCATCATAGCGGCGGGCGGTAACATGGATTACGCCGTAGGGGGAGACATAACCATGCCGCATATTTCGCGTAACGCCGATGCTTCACGTAACGATGTGAATTTGGCGTACTCGTTTTTACCGGGTGCCGGGCCGGTGGTGGTGTTCTGCCCGGGCTATGCCTCGGACATGAACGGGACCAAGGCACTGGCGCTGGAGGAGGCCTGCCGCGCGCGGGGCCAGGCGATGCTGCGGTTCGATTATGCGGGGCATGGGGAGTCGGGCGGGGATTTTCTGGAGGGCACCATCGGCGATTGGACGGCGGATGCCGCGTTCATCATCAGCACATTGGTGCCGGAGCAGGATTTGCTCCTGGTGGGTTCCTCCATGGGCGGGTGGATTGCGCTCCTGCTCGGCCGGGATTTTGGCGCGCGCGTGGCCGGTATGGTGCTTATCGCCCCGGCGGCGGATTTTACCGAGGCACTCGTCCGCCCTTCCCTCACCCCGGCGCTATTGGCGGAGCTACGGGAAAAAGGCGTGCTGTATCAGCCGAGCGAATACGGCGCGCCGCTGCCGTGGACATGGAAGTTTCTGGAAGAAGGCGCGCAACATCTGGTGCTGGGGGCAAAAATCCCCATCGTTTGCCCGGTGACGATACTGCACGGCATGCAGGATGATGCGGTGCCCTGGCGGCATAGTTTGAAAATTGTCGAGGCGCTGGAGAGCACGGCGGTAAAAACCATTTTTCTGAAGGATGGCGACCACAGGCTCTCGCGGCCAGAAGATTTGGCGCTGCTGGAGGTGGCGGTGGCAGCACTTTCTTAAGCCAGCTGCGCCTGCCGCACACGCTCAGCCTGCGCCAGAAAACCCATTTCCCCCAACTGCACCCGGCGCATCACGCGCCGGCCTGCCGACGGCGCGGCCACGCTGGTGCGCGCGTGCTGGACGGCGAGATTGTCCCAGATGACCAGATCGCCCTTGCGCCAGACATGCTCATATTGCCGCGCGGGCGCATAAAGTGCGGCAAACAGCTGCGCCAGCACGGTTTCGCAGCGCGCATCGTCCATGGCTTCAATCCGGTCTACATGATGCTCGGTAACGAACAGCAGCGGCCTGCCCGTGACCGGGTGCGGCATGCAGGCGGGATGCCAGTATTCAAACACCGGCCAGTCGAAACCCATCTCCCGGCTGCTGTCGTAAAAATGCCGGGCTTTGCGATGTTGTAGCTCGGCCTGCAGGTTTTCCGGCAGTGCGGCCCAGGCCACGGCATTGCTGATATAGGTGGTGGAAGTGTCGCCCTCGGGCAGCTCCTGCGGGCACAGGCTGATGCCCAGGAGCGGGAATTCCAGAAACGTGATGTCGGAATGGAAGGGCAATTTTTCGCGGCCCGTAGGCTCGGCATTGTCCAACACGGTCCATTGCGTACCCTGGGCCAGGATTGGCCCGAACCAGCTGGCGATTTCCACTTGGCGCGCTGGTGTCACGGGGGTGCGCCCGCGGAAGATGAGGAGGTTATACTGCAGATAGGCAGCCTGCAGACGAGCAATATCCTCGGGCGCGCTTGCGTGGTCGAGATCGAAACCGGTGACTTCCGCGCCAAAACCTTGGTTTAATGGCGTTATCAACATGGCGGCCTCCTGTTTCCGGATGTTCCTGGCCCTGGGGCAGTGTAGCGTCTCCGCCCCCGCCCCTCAACGGCGGCGGATGATGGTAACCGGACAGGGCGATGCGATTGAGCCAGGATGCGGCACGGCCGCCAGGTGACTTCTCAAACGGTCTTTAAGGCTCAAACGGTCTTTAAGGGTGGCGGATTTTACGCCCCCTTACTTTACACGCCGCCTTCCTCCGCCAATATCGCGCGCAGACCCTCGCGGTAGGTGGGGTAGCGCCAGGCCAGCCCGAGTTTGCGCTTGGTGATTTCGGCCGAGACCTTGCGGTTGTCGGCCCAGAAGGAGCGAGCCATGGGGGACATTGTTGGTTCGGCCTCTGCAAACGGCACCGGCGGCGGTGGCTCCACGCCCAGCAGCCGGGCGGCTTCGCACAGCACGTCTGCCGAGGCGGCGGGTTCGTCATCGGAGAAATTGAAAATGCCGTTGCTCTCCTGCGCCATGGCGGTGAGCAGCCCGGCGGCGATGTCGTCGCGGTGGATGCGGCCGAACAGATGCCCGGGTTTGTGTACGTGCCGCCCCTCACCCTGGCGCAGATCGTCGAACATCGAGCGGCCGGGGCCGTAAATGCCGGCGAGGCGGAAGATGGAAATGTTGAGGTCACGGTCGGCCTCGGCCGGGTCGGATAAAGCGGCCTCGTCCTCGGAGCGGGTAAGGCGCTGCCAGGCCCAGTCAGCCGCCACACGCCGGCGCGTGCGTTCCGAGCTGGGGTTGGGGTGGGTGCTTTCGTCCACCCACTCGCCGTTTGAGTTGCCGTACACGCCGGTGGTGGAGAGATAGCCGATCCAGCGCAGGTTTGGGGCTGCTTCCAGCGCGTTGCGGTAGCGGGCCAGCACCGGGTCGCCATGCTCATCGGGTGCGGCGGTGGCGATGATATGGGTGGCGGCCTCGATGGCCTGATGCGCCCGGTTGAAGGGCACAAATGCGATGCCCGGCTCGGCCGCGGCACCGCCACGGGTGGTGCCGGTTACGGTATAGCCGGCGGCCAAAGCCGCGGTGGCAATGGCGCGGCCGGAGTATCCAAGACCGAAAATAAGCAGGTTCATGCCCCATCAGCCCGTGCCCGGCGTGTGCCGTCAAGGTGAACTGTCACGGCCGGTTACAATCTGCCGCAAAATAGTACGAAAGCGGGCGTGATACGGCCATGGGCGGCTGGTGTTGTGGCGGGAGTGGGAAGGTGGTTGTTACGCCGAATTAAGTCCGATGCCGGTTGAACCCACCTGCCCGCCTAACATTTACAGCTACAACAACGCGCGCCCACGAACGCCAGTTTTGGCACGCCAGTTTTGGAGAAAATAATGCGCCGTATGCTCTATGCCGCCCCGCTGATGCTGGGCCTGGCCGTTGCGACCGTGCCGGTTTCCCGGGCCCAGGCCCAGATCGCCATCGGGATTTCCGCCGTGGGTATTTCAGTCGCCTTTGCCCCTCCGGTGCTCCCCGTGTACGACCAGCCGCCGTTGCCGGAGCCCGGCTACATCTGGGCACCTGGCTACTGGGCCTACTATAGCGACGCCGGCTATTACTGGGTGCCGGGCACCTGGGTGCTGCCGCCGCAGCCGAACCTGCTGTGGACGCCGGGCTATTGGGGCTACGGCGATAGCGGCGCCTATCTGTGGCATGCCGGCTATTGGGGCCCGCATGTGGGATTCTACGGCGGTGTGAATTACGGCTATGGCTATGGCGGCAACGGGTATGAGGGCGGTTACTGGCAGCAGAACCATTTCTACTACAACCGCAACGCCAATAATTTTGGCGGCACGCATGTAACCAACGTGTACGAGCGCAATGTGACGAACATCACCATCAACCGCATCAGCTATAACGGCGGGCATGGCGGCATCGATGCGCGGCCGGACCAGCAGCAAATGGCGTATCAGAACGAGCATCATTTTGGGCCCACATCGAACCAGATGAGCCAGGAGCATATGGCGGCGGGCAACAAGCAGATGTTTGCCGACCAGAACCATGGCCGCCCGCCGATTGCAGCAACCGTGCGGCCGGCGGATTTCTCACATAACGTGATGCCGGCGCATAACCAGCCGACATGGACGCCCCAGCCGCAGCATGCGGCAAACCAGATAGAGCCGCAGCATGCGGGTAATGCGATGACACCGCAGCATGGGGAAAATGCTCCGGGGGGGCAGCACCCGCAGAATGCGATGGAGGCCCAGCATTCGAACGCGATGGAAGCGCAACATCCGCAAAATGCCCCGGGGATACAGCACCAGCAGAATGCCATGGCGCCGCAACAGCATCCGGCCGAGCAGGTGCCGCATGCGGTGGAGCCGAGCGGCATGAGCCATCCGGCAGAGAACGTGCAGCATGAGCCGGCACCGGCCTATCATTCCCCGGCGGCGCCGTCCGTGCAGCATAAGCCGGCACCGCCGGCCTATCATCCGCAGCAGGTGCATCCGCAAGAGGCACAGCACCCGATGCAGTCAGCCCAGCATCCGCAGGCGCAGCACCCGCAGGAACAGCATCCGCAGGGTGGGGAGCACCCGCCTGGCCAGGATCATAAATCGTAAGGCTTGATGAGCCCCGCCCTTCTTACCGGGGGCGGGGCTTTTCTTGGCCGGCTTTTCGGCCATTTTAATCGAACCGGTAAACAATGGTTCGGGATGGCGAGACGAGGCGTCCCATGGAGTCAGGGCCTATGGCCTAAGCCACAAAAAGTTTTTGGTCTGCGCAGCGCGCGCCATTGGTTCGAGCGCGCGAAGCAGTCTTTTTCAAAAAGCAGCAGATTTTTTCTTCTTAAAAATCCAAGTCAGGATAATGCGGCGGCGGCGCCATGCCGTTCACCCGGTCCGCCAGAATCGCCCGGAAACTAGGCCGGCATTTTATTCGCGCGTACCAATCCTTGGCCGGGGCTGACACGCTCCAATCCACATCCCCCAGAAAGTCCAGGCTTGAGAGCATGGCCGCGGCGGCGAAGTCGGCCACGGTTAGGTTGGGGCCGGCGAGCCAGCTGCGGTGTTCAGCGAGCCAGCCGATATACGTTAAATGCTGCTTGAGGTTGGCATAGCCGGCACGCAGGGCATTGGCATCCGGCGGCCCGAGTTTGAGCGATTGTTTGAGGGTTTTTTCCCACAGCAGGTTGCGGGCCACCTCGCTCCAGAATTTCTCGTCGAACCAGGCTTCCAGCCGCCGGGCCTCGACGCGTTCAGCCATGGAGCTGCGCGGGATCAGGCAGACGTCCGGGTAGGCTTCTTCCAGATATTCGCAGATGACCCGCGAATCGGGGATGACCAGGCCGCTGTCTTCCACCAGCGTGGGGACCGTGCAGGCCGGGTTGAGCTCCAGATAGGCCGGCTGGCGCTCCCACACCTTCTCCGTTTTGAGGTCAAACGGCAGGCGCTTTTCCGCCAAAACCAGCCGCACCTTGCGCGCATAGGGGGACAAGGGGAGATGGTACAGGACTCGCATGGAATAAACTATGCCACCGGTAGTGTTGGGTTAAAAGACAGTCTGTCGCAAACGGCAGTTTTTGCCGGAAACCGGGAGAATCAAGATGCGGCCAAGTGAGATTCCAGACCATTATTTTCCCGCCGTGAGGGCGCGCGACATCGAGCGCTTTATGGCGCTATTCGCTGCGGATGCTGTGGTTATTCTACCCGATGGCAAGGAGGTTACGGGCGCGCCCGCCATTCGCGAGATGGAGTCACATGTGTTTGCCACCGGCGGGCCGATGCCCCAACCCACCGCCGTTGTGGCCGGGGAGCGTTCCATTGCGGTGGAGATTGATGTGCATTTGGCGGGTGGGAGAGTGATGAAGGCCGCCAATTTTTTCCAGCTCAATGATGCCGGGTTGATCCAGCGGCTGAGTGTTTATCGCAAAACCGGTTGAGCCGGTGCGGCAGGGTGCGGGAACACCCTGCCGCAGTTTTTAAGCCGTAGCCGCTTCTGCCTGCTCATCCAGCGGCACCGGCAAGTACTTGATATAGTCTTTGGGTACGATCTGCCAGAAATGTGGGAATTCGCGGTCCCAGTCGTTGAGCATCGTTGCGGCGTGGCGGCTTTCCGTTTCGGCCGTGTGGCGCTCCACCAGGGTTTTGAGCACCCCGCCCCAATAGGGGTTGGCGATACGCTGCCAATGCACGGAATCCGGGTTGACGCGCATCTCGAACTTCTTCTCGCGGTCGTACACAAAGGCCATGCCGCCGGTGAAGCCTGCGCCGAAATTATCGCCGACCTCACCCAGCACCAGCACCGTGCCCCCAGTCATATATTCGCAACCGTTGCAGCCAATGCCTTCGACCACTGCCGTGGCACCGGAGTTGCGCACGGCGAAACGCTCGCCTGCCTTGCCGGCGGCAAATAATGCGCCGGAGGTGGCACCATACAGCACGGTGTTACCGATGATGGTGTTGAGGTTGGATTTGAGCTTTGACGACTGGCTTGGACGGATAACGATGGTGCCGCCCGAGAGGCCCTTGCCCACGTAGTCATTGGCATCCCCAAGCACTTCCAGTTTTAAGCCGGTTACCGCAAAGGCGCCGAGGGATTGGCCGGCCGAGCCGCGCAGGCGCACGGTAACGTGGTCCGGCTGCAGCTTCACCTTGCGGTATTTTGCCACGATCTGCGAGCTGAACTTCGTGCCGATGGCGCGATGCGTGTTGCGGATGTTGTACTGCAGCTGCATTTTCTCGCCGCTGGTGAAAAATGGTGCTGCATCCTCGATCATCTGCGCATCGAGAGTCTCGGGGACCTCGTTGCGGCCGGCGCGCGTGCAATAGCGCGCATGCGGGCCGGGGTCGGCTTGGGCGAGGATGGGGTTCAAGTCGAGATCGTCAAGATACTCGGCACCACGGCTGACCTGGTGCAGCAAATCGGTGCGGCCGACAATATCCTGCAAGCTCTTAAAGCCGAGCCAAGCCAACAATTCGCGCACTTCTTCGGCAATGAAGGAGAATAGGTTGATGACCTTCTCCGGCGTGCCTTCGAATTTTTCGCGCAAGGCTTCGTCCTGCGTACACACGCCCACCGGGCAGGTGTTGGAATGGCATTGGCGCACCATGATGCAACCCATGGCCACGAGCGAGGCCGTGCCAATGCCGAACTCTTCCGCACCGAGCATGGCGGCGATCACCACGTCGCGGCCGGTTTTCAACCCGCCATCGGTACGCAGCACCACCTGGTGGCGCAGGCGGTTGAGCATCAGCACCTGATGCGCTTCGGAAAGTCCCATCTCCCACGGCATGCCGGCGTATTTAACGCTGGATTGCGGCGAGGCGCCGGTGCCGCCGACATGGCCGGAGATGAGGATGGAGTCTGCTTTTGCCTTGGCCACACCTGCGGCGATAGTGCCGATGCCCGAACGCGAGACCAACTTTACGCACACAGTGGCGCGCGGGTTAATCTGTTTCAGGTCGTAAATGAGCTGCGCCAGATCCTCGATGGAATAGATATCGTGATGCGGCGGCGGCGAGATCAGCATCACCCCCGGCGTGGCATGGCGCAGTTTGGCGATCAGCTCTGTGACCTTAAAGCCGGGCAGCTGCCCGCCCTCACCCGGCTTGGCACCCTGCGCGACCTTGATCTCGATTTCACGGCAATCGTTGAGGTATTCAGCGGTGACACCGAAACGCCCCGAGGCGATCTGCTTGATGGCGGAGGACGCGTTATCGCCATTGGCACGCGGTTCCGCACGGGCGGGATCTTCGCCACCTTCGCCAGAGTCCGAACGCGCGCCGATGCGGTTCATTGCAATGGAGAGCGTCTCATGTGCTTCCGGGCTCAGGGCACCCAGAGAAATGCCAGGTGCAAGCAGGCGTTTCCGGATTTCGGTGATGCTCTCGACCTCATCGACCGAGATGGAGGTGAAGGCATCGGCGCGGAAATCCAGTAGGTCGCGCAACGCTACCGGCTTTTGCTTGCGCACCATGTCGGAGTATTTTTTATACGCCTTGTAGCTGTTGGTCCCCACCGCGGTTTGCAGCAGATGGATGGCGTTATTGTCGAACGCATGCGTCTCGCCGCCATTGCGCCGCAGCCGGTACTGGCCGCCGATTTCCAGCGGCACGACATTACCGCTCCAGGCGGATTTATGCAGCTCCAGCACCATATGCGCGATGCCGGGCAGGCCGATGCCGGAAATGCGCGAGGGCATGCCGGGGAAGAATTCTCCCACAAGCGCGCGTGACAGGCCGATGGCTTCGAAGTTGTAACCCCCGCGATAGGAGGAGATGACCGAGATACCGAGCTTCGACATCACTTTGAGCAGGCCTTTGTCCACCGCTTTTTTGTAGCGGTAAACGCATTCCTTCAAGGACAGCTTGGCAAAAAGCCCACGCGCATGGCGGTCCGCGATGCTTTCCTGTGCCAGATAGGCGTTGACGGTGGTGGCACCCGAGCCGACCAGCACGGCGTAATAATGCACATCCAGGCACTCAGCCGCACGCACGTTGAGCGAGGTAAACGTACGCAGAGACTGGCGGACGAGATGCGTGTGTACCGCACCCGTGGCGAGGATCATCGGGATAGGCGCGCGCTCGGGGCTCATCGCTTCATCGGTGAGAATAACATGCGTGCAGCCGGCGCGCACGCCCTCTTCGGCCTCGCGGCGGATTCGTTCGATGGAGCGGCGCAAACCGCCCTCCCCGTTCGCAACCTTGAACGTGCAGTCAACCACGCAGGCGGCATCACCCATGGTTTTGCGCATCGCCTCGAATTCGGCTGTGGACAAAACCGGCGAGTCCAGCTGCAACAGATCGCACTGGTCCTCGTCCTCATCAAGCACGTTGCCGAGATTGCCGAGCCGGGTTTTGAGGCTCATCACGCGGGTTTCGCGCAGTGAATCGATCGCCGGGTTGGTGACCTGGGAAAAACTCTGGCGGAAATAATGGTGCAGGCCCCGGTATTTGCCCGACAGCACGGCGAGCGGGGCGTCATCGCCCATCGAACCCGTGGCCTCCTGCGCATCGGCCACCATCGGGTGGAGCAGCATCTCCATATCCTCGATGGTGAAGCCCACCGCGAGCTGGCGGCGGCGCAGGCCATCGGCATCGAGCCGCACCGGCTCCGGCGCGTCGGTTTTGATGATATGGTCGATCACCGTGATGCGCTTGACCCAGGCGCCATAATCCTGGCGCGCGGCCAGCATGTCTTTCAATTCGGTGTCGTTGTAGAATTTCAGCTCATCGAGATCCACGGCGATGGTCTGGCCGGGGCCGACCGCACCTTTCTCGACGACATCTTCCTCATCGAACTTCACCATGCCCGTTTCCGAGCCGACAATCAGCATTTTCTGCCTGGTGATGGCATAACGCAAAGGCCGCAGACCGTTACGGTCAAGCCCGGCGATCACGTAGCGGCCATCGGTCGCGGCCACCGCGGCCGGCCCATCCCAGGGCTCCATCACGGCGTTGCAATAATGGAACATGTCGCGATGCGCTTTGGGCATCGAGGTGTCGTTGGTGATGGAGGGTGGGATCATCAGTGCCTTGGCCATCGGCGCATCGCGCCCGGCGCGCACCAGCAGCTCGAACACGTTATCGAGTGCGGCGGTATCGGAACCGCCTGACTGTACCACGGGTTTTACGTAATCGAGGAATTCGTCGAGCCCTTCGGCGCCCAGGCGCGTCTCATGGCTCTGCATCCAGTTGATGTTGCCGGCAACGGTGTTGATCTCGCCGTTATGCGCGAGCATCCGGAACGGCTGGGCCAGCTTCCAGGTGGGGAAGGTGTTGGTGGAATAGCGCTGGTGATAGATGGCAAAGCGCGAGACGAAACGCTCGTCCAGCAGATCGGGATAGAAATCCGTGAGCGAGGCCGCGAGGAACATGCCCTTGTAGATGATGGAGCGACACGAGAAGGAGCAGAGATACAGCTCCGAGATCTGCGCCTCGATGGCCGCTTTCTCGATCTTGCGGCGGATGATGTATAATTCGCGTTCAAAATCATCTTCCGAGAGGCCGCGCGAATTCCACAGCATGATCTGTTCGATCTCTGGGCGGGTGGCGTTGGCTTTTTCGCCGATACAGGACACGTCGATGGGCACCTGACGCCAGCCATAGATGCGGTAGCCAAAGCTCAGAATCTCAGTTTCGACAATCTGGCGGCAGCGCTCCTGCGCGCCCAGATCGGTCTTGGGCAGGAACACCATGCCGACGGCAATCGGGCCTTCGCGCAGGCGGTCACCGCCGCGCTTCACCTCGGCGGCGAAAAAATCCTGTGGGATTTCGATATGGATGCCGGCACCATCGCCGGTCTTGCCGTCCGCATCCACAGCACCGCGGTGCCACAAAGCCTTCAACGCATCGATACCCGCCTGCACGACGTCGCGGCGTTTTTTGCCATCCAGCGCAGCCACCAAGCCAACACCGCAGGCATCATGCTCCTGCTCCTGGCTATAGGTATCACGCAGGATTTCCTTATTCTTTTCCCAGGATGCGAGAAATTCACTTGCGGTTTCTTGCGTCATCTTGATCACTCCAAGATTAAATCGAGTAAAATTTAGTTGGCGGCGAGAGCATGGCGCTTGGCCTGGGTGTTCTCAACGCGCCGAGCCATGGCGAATGAAACGGCCAAAGCGATGGTGCCGCCAACAACGTCGCCAATCGGACCAAGCTTGAGCCCCGGCAGCAGTACGAACATCACCACGCCGAACACGATGAGGAGCACAGCCACGGGCGGGACTTCCTTGCTGTTGAACATGCGTCTACTCCGCCGCCTGCGCTTGCACGCTATGGGCAAATTGATGATGAATAGCAGCCGCGGCATCGCGCCCGTCGCGTATCGCCCACACCACCAGCGAGGCGCCGCGCACGATATCGCCGGCGGCATACACGCCGGGGAGTGCCGTCTCGAAGGTCTTCGGATTGGTCTTCAACGTTCCCCAATGCGTCAGCTTCAGCTCCGGCTCGTTGAAGGCGGTGGGCAGATCCTCGGGGTCGAAACCAAGCGCCTTGATCACGAGATCGGCCCGCACGGTGAAGGACGAGCCCTCGATGGCTTCCACGGACTGGCGGCCGGAGGCATCAGGCAGGCCGAGATGCATGCGCATGGCGCGCACACCGGTTACCTTGTCGTCGCCGAGAAAAGCTTCGGGGGCGGAGAGCCAGGTGAACACCACGCCTTCATCTTCGGCGTTGGTTACCTCGCGGAGCGAGCCCGGCATGTTCTGCTTGTCGCGCCGGTACAGGCAGGTCACGGATTTGGCGTTCTGGCGCACCGCCGTGCGCACGCAATCCATGGCCGTATCGCCGCCGCCGATGACCACCACATCCTTGCCCTCGGCATTGTAATGGCCGGAGTCGTAATCCGGCACGGCATCGCCCAGGCCCTTGCGGTTGGAGGTGATCAGATAGTCGAGCGCCGGGACAATCCCGGAAAGCCCGGCACCGGGCCCGCCAAGCTCGCGCGATTTATACACACCGGTCGCGACCAGAATCGCGTCATGGCTTTTGCGCATGGCGGCGAAGGTCATGGCGCCGCCGATATCGGCGTTGAGCACGAATTTGATGCCGCCGTCCTCAAGCCATCTCCAGCGCCGCAGCACGATGTCTTTTTCCAGCTTGAAGCCGGGTATGCCGTAGATCAGCAGCCCGCCGACGCGGTCGTGCCGGTCATACACGGTCACCTGATAGCCCCGGCTGCGCAGGGCTTCGGCCGCGGCAAGGCCAGCGGGCCCAGCGCCGATGATGCCGATGCTCTCGCCCCGCTCCTGCGCCGGGCGGATCGGTTTGACCCAGCCCTTTTCGAACGCGGTGTCGGTAATATACCGCTCGACTGCCCCGATGGTGACGGACTCAAAACCCTTCTCAATAACGCAATTGCCTTCGCACAGCCGGTCCTGCGGGCAGATGCGGCCGCAGATTTCGGGGAAGGTGTTGGTGGCGGCCGAAAGCTCATAGGCCTCTTCCAGTCGTCCCTCGGTGGTCAGCTTCAGCCAATCGGGGATGTTGTTGCCGAGCGGGCAATTGACCGAACAAAACGGGATGCCGCACTGGCTGCAGCGGCTGGCCTGGTCTTCGGCCTGGGGCGGCTCGAATTCCTCGTAAATCTCGTCGAAATCTTCCCGGCGGACGGTGACCGCGCGCTTGTTGGGCGTCTGCTGCGGCAAGGTGGTGAATTTCAGCATGCGCTCGGCCATGGTGTTCGCCCCGTTATTAGAGATCCTCGACAGCGGCGGGAGCGGCGCAAACTCATTGCGCCGCCCTCCCCTATTGTGTGAAGTTAATAACGTGGTTTCCGGCTGATTACCAGGGTTTTTTTATCATTATGACAGTACAGATGTCATAATATCTCGTTTTGCACTGCAAAATAAGGCTTTCCGTACAGGAAAACCCTGTAAAACAGGTCCGGTTTGCTGACTACTCCTGAAATGCGGTATTGGTGCTTTTGCCACCGGCCCTGAAGCGCGCAAGGTAGTTTGGCAAAACCAGGTCCAGCCGTGTGGGGGTTATCCCCAGGTCCTCAAGCCCCTCGCCGCCCGGTGCGACCACATTATCCGTGGCAAGCAGGCTGATCTGGTCGTTGGTGAGGGCCTTGCCGGGCAGGATGGCAAGGAGCCGGGCGAGCGGTACAGGAAGGTCGAGCACCCGGCGACTGCGGCCGGTATAGAAGATGGCCTGCTCGATTAGGGTGCGGAGGCTCTTCACCTCCGGGCCGCCAAGCTCGAAAATCTTTCCGGCGGCATCTGGGCTTATCGCGGCGAGCACGGCATCGGCCACATCTCCCACATAGACCGGCTGGAATTTCGTTTCCCCATGCACGATGGGGATGATTGGCAGCGTGACCGCCAAAGCCGCGAAACGGTTGAAGAACGCATCCTCGGCGCCGAAGATGATAGACGGGCGCAGGATTGTGGCGCTGGGAAAGAAAGCATGCACCGCTGCCTCGCCGGCCGCCTTGGTGCGCGCATAAGCGGCGGGGCTGGCTGCATCGGCGCCGATGGCCGAGATGTGGATGAGGCGGTACACGCCTGCGGCGCTGGCCAGCCGGGCGATACGCCCTGCCCCATCGGCCTGGATGCGGGTGAAGTCGCCTTTGGCCGATTCCGAGAGAATTCCGGCGAGGTTGATGACCAGCTCGGCACCGGCAACGGCGCGGGCCACGTCCGCCTCATTCTCCACCGGCGCATACAGCGGCACCACCTGGCCGATGTCGCCCATGGGGCGCAGGAATTTGGCGCCATCGACATGGCGCACGGCGATTCGCACGATAAAGCCCGCCGCGGTGAGGCGCTGCACCACATGCCGGCCCAAAAATCCCGAGCCGCCGAAAACCGTGGCAATTCTTCGCAACCCCAGCATGCAAGCCTCCTTAATATATGCCCCGCTTGTAGGAGGTTGGTGTTTCTCCCTCAAGCGCGGTTGACGCGGCGGGTTGGGGGCATTAAAGCCCGCTCCCACGATGCTTTAGTAGCGTGGCTTCCCACGACG
This sequence comes from Acidocella sp., assembly GCA_026224875.1. GTDB lineage: Bacteria > Pseudomonadota > Alphaproteobacteria > Acetobacterales > Acetobacteraceae > Acidocella. The sequence continues at coordinate 48,755 of JAMFRU010000037.1, read as the reverse complement.
CTTCACATCGTGGATCGTCCCGATGACTAAGCGGCTCTGCCGCGTAGTCTGAATCGGGCCGATCGAGAAATGGTATGCCCTGGTGGCGGAATTGGTAGACGCACTAGCTTCAGGTGCTAGCGCTCGCAAGGGCGTGGAGGTTCGAGTCCTCTCCTGGGCACCATTTTACTTGGCTATTCGGCGCGCGGCTTTACCATCCGCCCGCCTCAATTTTTGTGAAAATTAGAGGGTTCCGGGATGGGTGCGATCCAGCTTCATAAGCATGATTTGCCGGCGGCTCTCGATCTTGGGCCCATCGTCGCCATTGATACCGAGACCATGGGGCTGCGCCCGCACCGCGACCGGCTATGCCTGGTGCAGCTCTCGTCGGGCGATGGCACCGCACATCTGGTGCAGATTATCCCGCCATCCATGGGCGGCAAAGGGGCGGATTGCCCCAACCTCAAGGCACTGCTGACGAATCCGCAGGTGGTAAAACTGTTCCATTTTGCCCGGTTTGATATTGCAGCACTTGAGAACGGGCTGGGTGTGGTTACCGCCCCTGTTATCTGCACCAAAATCGCCTCCAAACTGGTGCGTACCTATACGGACCGGCATGGGCTGAAGGATTTGTGCCGCGACCTCGCGGGCGTGGAAATTTCCAAACAGCAGCAGACCAGCGATTGGGGGGCAGCAGACCTCACCCCGGAGCAGCTGACTTATGCCGCGTCCGACGTGCTGTATCTGCATGTCATCTGGACCAAGCTGAAAGCGCTCTTACTGCGTGAGAATCGGCTGGAGGTTGCGCAGGCGGCCTATGCGTTCCTGCCCACAAGGGCAAAGCTGGATTTACTGGGCTTCGATGCGCCCGACCTGTTCTCGCACGAGAGCTAAGCGGGCCCGCGCCCAAAACCTTTTATGAACTAAGGTGTTACAGCACGTTGCCAATCTTTCATTGACCCAACGCGGCGCGATGGCCATAGCTATTAACCATGTTAAGCCGTGACCGGCATTTCAGCCTTGGCGGCGACGCAAGGCTCCGCCCTTTTCCCGCCGTATTTGCGGGCCATGTGCTCGCGATGATCATGCTGTGCCCGCCCCTTATGAATTGCCCTCTGGTGGCCCCAAAATGAACCATTCGCCGCGCCATACCGTGCTGCAAAACCTGCGCCGGCAAAGCCAGGAAACGGCGGCGGACTTCGTGCGCCGCAGCCAGAAGGTGGGCTGGGCCAAGCGCCTGCTGCCGGCGGCCGGGCTGTTGCTGCTGGCGGCCCTTGTCGCGGCACCGGAGCTGCGCTCGGGCACCGATGCCAACCGCGTGGCCTATCATATCGACCCCGCCGCCGCTTCCATGCCGGCCTCCAAAATGCTGGGCGCCAAATACCACGGCACGGATTTGCAAGGGCAGCCCTATACCGTTACCGCCGACAGTGCCGTGGAGCTGGGGCCTAATAATGTGACGCTGGTGGCACCCATGGGCGATATCACGCTCAAATCCGGCGCCTGGCTTATGCTGAAGGCGGCCGGCGGCGTGTACCGGCCCGATAGCGGCACGCTGGAGCTGACCGGCGGGGTGACGTTGTACCGCAATGACGGCACAATTTTAACCACGCCGGATATGCATGTGGATATGCGCGGCGGCAGTGCCGACACCAATTCCCCGGCCGATGTGCAGGGCCCGTTTGGTACGCTGCATGCCGATAACGGGTTCGCCCTGACAAATCGCGGCACCAACGTCACTTTCAAAGGACCCGCGACCCTGGTACTTACCCAGGGACAATGACACGATTCCTTATCCTTGTGCCGCTACTGGCGGCATCTCTAACCGCGCCCGCTTATGCTCAGAATTTAGACCTGGGTGCCTCGGGCCCGCCTGGTGCCCCCCCGACACCGGTCAATATCACCGCCTCAGGTGGAATTTCCTGGTCGCAGGATAATCAGACCGTGACCGCGACAGGCAATGCCCAAGCTGTGCGCGGCGATGTGACCGTAACGGCCGACCAGCTGGTGGCGCATTACCGCAAGGCGCCTACTGCCCCGGGTGCGGCGCCCGCCCCTGCCTCCACCACCGGTGTGCCGGCCGATAGTCTGGAACAGGGCGGCGGGCAGCTGACCGAACTGGACGCGATCGGCAATGTGCATATTTTCACCCCCACCGAAAACGCCTGGGGCGATAAGGCCGTGTACAGCATGGACGCCAAGGTACTGGTGCTGACCGGCCACGCGCTGAAATTGACGACGCCGCATGACGTAATTACGGCAAAGGATTCGGTGGAATATTATACCGATGCGCATAAGGCCATCGCCCGCGGCAATGCGCTGATCGTGGCCGATGACGGGCGCTCGATCGCCGCGGATGTGATTACGGGTTACTTGAGCAACGGGCCCACTCCTGCCGCCGGTGCCGCTCCCACCAGTGCTACTTCTGATTTGAGCGATGCCGGGAGCCTGCAGAAAGTCGAAGCGGTGGGGCATGTTACCATCCACACCACATCCGACACCGCGACCGGCGATGAGGGGGTGTATCTGCCCCCGACCGGCCAGGCGCGATTGGGCGGCAATGTGCATGTTATTCACGGACCGAATGAGCTCGCCGGCTCCGATGCGCTGGTGAATATGAAGACCGGCGTGGCGACACTGCTGGCAGCACCCGGCGGACAGGTGTCCGGCGTGATTCTGCCCAATTCCGCGCCCCCCTCCGGGGCAGGCAAATGAATATGATCAATTCAGGCGGGCTGATTGCAACCGGGCTGGGCAAAAGGTTCAAGAAGCGCCCCGTGGTGCGCAATGTCTCGCTCTCGGTAAAGCGCGGCGAGGCCGTGGGGCTGCTCGGGCCCAATGGCGCGGGCAAGACCACGACATTCTACATGATCGTCGGGCTGATTGCGCCGGATAGCGGCACGATCACGCTGGATGGGGCGGAGATTTCCAGCCTGCCGATGTACCGGCGTGCAAGGCTTGGCATTGGCTATCTGCCGCAGGAGGCGTCGGTGTTCCGGGGGCTGAATGTCGAGCAGAATATCATGGCGGCATTGGATATGGTCGAGCCCGACCGTGACCGGCGTGAGGATATTTTATCCGGATTGCTGGCGGAGTTCGGGATTTCGCATCTGCGGCGCACCCCGGCTTTGGCTTTGTCCGGTGGTGAGCGCCGGCGTGTGGAAATTGCGCGGGCGTTGGCGACGGGGCCGAATTACATTCTGCTCGATGAGCCGCTGGCGGGGATCGATCCAATTGCCGTGAGCGAGATCCGCGATCTGGTGTCGCATCTCAAGGACCGCGGGCTGGGGGTTCTGATTACCGACCATAATGTGCGCGAGACGTTGGAGATCATCGACCGGGCGTATATTTTATACGATGGCCAGGTGCTGATGGAAGGCAATCCCGAGCAGGTGGTGGCGCATGAGGATGTGCGGCGGGTTTATCTGGGTGAGAAGTTTAGCTTGTAGCTAGAGACGCCGAGGGATATACGTAGCGTATATCCTTCGGAGCCGTTTTCATGACCCGGACCAGCCTGTTTCAAACCAACCGTTCGCAAGCCGTGCGCCTCGCAAAAGAGGTCGCTTTTCCCGATAATGTGCGCGAAGTGGCGATTTTGCGTGAGGGTACACGGCGCGTGATCGTGCCTGCCAATGCATTATGGGATGATTTTTTCGCCACCCCTGGCATTGATCTGGGGGAACGCATCCAACCTGAGGCTGAGGTGCGGGAGGCGTTTTAAGTCCATGCTGCGTTATATGCTGGACACGAATTTCTGCATCCGGGTGCTGCGCGACCGGCCGCCGGGGTTGCGGGACAGGTTCAATGCGGAATCTGAAGGCCTCTGTATTTCCACAATTATCTTGAGCGAGTTGCTCTTTGGTGCGGCAAAATCTTCGCGGCCGTTGGAGCATCGAAGTGAGGTTGAGCATTTTTGTGCCCGCCTTGAGGTTCTGGCGTTCGATGCGGACGCCGCCACCCATGCCGGGGATATACGCGCCAGTTTGAGCGCTCAGGGGCAGATGATTGGCGCCTATGATGGCCTCATCGCCGGCCACGCGCGTGCCCGCGGGCTGGTGGTGGTAACCGGAAATTTGCGGGAGTTCAAACGGGTTGAGGGGTTGCGCGCGGAGGACTGGCTGGCGGCGTAAAGCATTTATGCATTTTCCGGGCCAAAACACTTTGACATGCCTTAAATTTGCGTTAGCATACTGGCATGGCTTTTGCTCCGTCCTTTGCGCCCCGTCTCGACTTACGGCAGTCGCAGTCGCTGGTGATGACGCCGCAGCTGCGGCAGGCTATCCAGCTGCTGCAATATTCCAATATCGAAGCCAGCGCCTTTATTGAAGACGAATTGCTTAAAAATCCGTTGCTTGAGCGCGATGATGGCGGTGAAACCGTAACCGCGCTGGAGCCGGAAATTGCCCCCGCTCTGGCTGAAGCGTTCTCTGAGTCCGGGGCCGATAGTGCGACCTTGGCCGAGAGCGGGATGCTGCCCGAGGCGGATAAAGCGCCGCTCGATATCGATCTTTCCAATGTTTATGATTCCGGCCCCGGTGCCGAAATTTACGGCAATGGCGGTGGGATGGGCGATGAGGATTGGAACCCGCTCGATGCCATCAGCGCTGAGAAGCCGAATTTACGCGAGCATCTGGAGCAGCAGGCCCGCCTCGCCTTTTCCTCAGCTGAGGAGCTTCTTATAGCCGCGGCGCTGATCGGTGTACTGGACCCGGCCGGAAGGCTGGCCGAAACGCCGGCGGCGGTGGCGGAAATGTTGGGTGTGGAGCTTGCACGGCTGGAAGCCGTGCGGAGTAAGATGCTGCATTTCGATCCGGTGGGGTTGTTCGCCACCAGCCTGGCGGAATGCCTGGGCGCGCAACTAGCCGAGCAGAACAGGTGCGACCCGGCGATGCAGGCGCTGCTGAACAATCTGGAATTTTTGGGGCGGCGCGAGTTTAAGCGCTTGCAGGATATTTGCGGGGTGGATGCCACTGATATGGCTGAAATGGCGGCGGAAATCCGCAGGCTCGACCCCAAGCCCGGCATGCGTTTTGACTCCGAGCCGTTGCGCCCGCTCATCCCCGACGTGCTGATGCGCCCAGCCCCGCTGACCGAGGACGGCGCCACCGATTGGATTTTGGAGATCAACCCGGAAACCATGCCGAGACTGCTCATACGCCGTGGTTTTCATGGCCGTATCCTGGCTTCTGCCTCTCGCGAGACAAAAAGCTTTCTCTCGGAGCAGATGCAGAGTGCGACTTGGCTGGTGAAAGCCCTGGAATCCCGCGCACAGACGATTTTGCGTGTGTCCGCCGAAATTGTCCGGCGGCAGGATGGGTTTTTCAAACACGGCATCTCGCATCTGCGCCCCCTCACCCTGCGTGATGTCGCAGCTGAGGTGGAACTTCATGAATCCACGATAAGCCGCGTGACTTCCAACAAATCCATCGCCACGCCGCGCGGGATTTTCGAACTTAAATTCTTTTTCACAACCTCGATCTCGGGGGCAAATGGCGAAACCCATTCCGCCGAAACCGTGCGCCATAGGGTGGGACAGATCATTTCGGGCGAAAATCCGAAGAATATTCTGTCAGACGATGCCGTCGCCTCTCAGCTGCAAAAAGAAGGCATAGACATCGCCCGCCGAACCGTGGCCAAATACCGGGAAGCGCTGCGAATTCCAGGCTCGGCGCAGCGCAAGCGGGAGAAGCAGCCCGCGTAAAGGCGAATTTAAGGAGGATTTAAGAAGATCGCCCTTAAATGCGCCATAAGTAGAGCCTCTCTAGTCGGGAGAAGACCATGGAACTAACGGTCTCAGGCAAACAAGTTGATTTATCCGATGCGCTGCGTGTGCATGTGGGTAAGCATCTTGATACCATCACCCATAAATACTTTGACGCTGCGCTGGAAGCGCAAGTCACTTTCAGCAAGGCACGCAGTTTTTTCACATGCGATATTAACCTGCACGCCGGGCGCGGCATAACCGTACGCGGAGAGGGCGAGGCCGGCGATGCGCATGCCGCCTTCGACGACGCGGCCGAACATATTGCCACGCGCCTGCGCCGCTACCGCCGCCGTGTGTCGGCGCACCAGCGCGACGCCGGCAACCGCGCCAAGCCGCAGGCCGGGATGCAATACGTGCTGCAACCGGAGAGCGACGCGGAGTTTGAGCCCGAGGGCGATGCCCCTGCCGCCCATGTGAATGGGAATGGGAATGGTGCGGAGCATACCGTCACCCATGCGAATGGCGAGGCGCTGCACGGGATTGTGGTGGCCGAATCCGCGGCCTCGATCGAGGTGCTGACCGTGCGCGATGCGGTGATGCGGATGGACCTGGCGTTCCAGCCGGTGCTGATGTTCCGCAATGCCAAAACCAGCCAGTTGAACGTGGTGTACCGCCGCCCCGATGGGAATGTGGGCTGGATTGATCCTGGCGCCTGAGCTGCCCTAAATTTAGTATGAAACTGAACCGGCGGGAGCATATCCCGCCGGTTTTTTGTTGAAGTGAGCAGCAGCTTTTTGTTCACAAAAAGGTACTGCTTGCCTTAAATATACGGCGGCTGATTGTGCCCCTTGGGCGACAGTGTGAAAATCTCCACGCCTGTTTCCGTAACGCCCACCATATGCTCGAACTGTGCCGAAAGTGAGCGGTCGCGGGTGACCGCTGTCCAGCCGTCGTCGAGGATTTTGACCTCGGCACGGCCGGCGTTGACCATGGGCTCGATGGTGAAGAACATGCCGGGTTTGATGACTGTGCCCTCGCCGCGGCGGCCGTAATGCAGCACGTTGGGGGGCTCGTGGAATTTGCGGCCGATGCCATGGCCGCAGAAATCGCGCACGATGGTGAAGCGCTGGGCCTCGGCGTAATTCTGGATGGCGTAGCCGATGTCGCCAAAAGTATTGCCGGGTTTTACCTGGGCGATGCCGCGCATCATGGCTTCGTACGTTACCTCGATGAGGCGTTTGGCCTTGGTGTTGGCGGTACCGGCCACGTACATGCGGCTGGAATCGCCGAACCAGCCGTCGAGCGTGACGGTGACGTCGATATTCACGATGTCACCCTCGGCCAGCGTTTTGTCCCCGGGGATGCCGTGGCAGACGACGTGGTTGATGGAGGTGCAGATGGATTTGGGGAAGCCACGGTAGTTAAGCGGCGAAGGTGTGGCACCATGCGCCAGGATGAAATCATGGCACACTTGGTTGAGATGGTCGGTGGACACGCCAGGGGCGACGTGCTCGCCGATCATGTCCAGGGTTTCGGCGGCAAGGCGGCCGGCCGCGCGCATTGGCACGAAGTCTTCCGGCCTATGAATTGAAATCCGCCGTGCCTCGGCGCCGCCGTCCATCATCGTACTATGCCCATTAAAGAATTTTGAATTTTATCTTAGCACATGCGGGCGGGGCGGGGCAAAACACGGTTTAGGATGGCGTGTCCCATGCGCGGGGGTGAGGTTCGTAAATCAGGTACAGCAGCCGGGATTTGGCGATGCGCCAGCGCCCGTTCTGGCGGGCGTAGGTCTCATGATACTGGCCAAAGCCGGTGTGGCCGGACTCGTTCAGCCTGGCGGCGCGGTCCTCGGGCCAGATAACGCGGTCCTGCATGGCCCAGATAACCTGAGCGGTGTCGCCCTCCACCGTGATTTCCGGGTTGTGGACATGGTGCGCGGTTTTGGCGTGTTCGACGCAGGAGCGGATGTAGGTGATGGCATCCTCCCGGCCATGCACGGGGGCGCACCGCCGGCGGTGGTGGTGTCCAGGATGAAATCCTCGGTGAAGAGGTCGGTATAGGCGGCCCAGTCTTTGGTATCCAGAAAGCGGCAGTAGCGGGCTTTGACCATGGAGATGGCGGCGAAATCGTCAGCGTTGCTCATGCCTGGGTTCTTTCAGGCTTTGGTGACGGCGGAGAAATCGGCCGGCGGGTTTGTGGGCGGGCGGCCGAAAAACCTGTCCAGCTGCTCTGGGTGGCGTTGCGGCGGGTGTCCTGCTCGCCGAAAGAAGCGCCGAAGCGCTGCTGCATGCGGGCGACCGCCGGGCGGGCGGCAATGGTGTCGCGCCAGCGCAGCAAATGGGGGTGGGCGGCGGGGGCAAAACCGTGCTGCTCGAGGTAGCCGGCCCAGGGGAATATGGCGATGTCGGCGATGGAATAGGCGCTGCCGGCGATCCATTCGCGCGTGGCCAGGCGCTCGTCGAGTTGCCGGTACAGGGTTTCAGCCTGGGTGCGGTAGCGCGCGGCTGCGTAGGGGTCGGCACCGGGCCCGAGGAGCTGGAAATGATTGTGCTGGCCGAACATCGGGCCGATGGCGGCTTTTTGCACCATCAGCCATTCCAGCACCTCGTAGCGGGCCATGCCGGTTGCGGGCAGTAAGCTGCCATAGGTTTCGGCGAGGTAGATGAGGATGGCGCCGGATTCATAAATGGGCGCGCCGCTGCCGCGCGCATGGTCGATAAGCACGGGAACCTTGCCGAGCGGGTTCATCGCGAGAAACGAGGGCTCGAACTGGTCACCGCGGAAGATCGCGACATGCTGCAGCGTGTAGTCCAGCCCCAGCTCCTCCAGCATGATGCCAGGTTTGCGGACGTTCGGGCTGAACATGCCGTATAATTCGATCACTTTCTCTCCCCTGCCCTGTTCCGGGTTTTGTGGATGAAGAGATTACCCCGGATGCCGCGATGTCAAACCGGATTGCGGCCTGTGGCGGAATATCGTCACCGGGATGGCGGCAACCTGGAGGTGTGATCATGGTCACCATGCCTTCTGGCCAAAAGCGTAATAAATATCGGTTAGTATGAGGACAAAGTATTAGAAATTTTAGGAAAATCCTCAAGAAATTGCGAGGTCTTTCATCTGACCGTCACGCTGACGTCAGGTTCTTGCGTCTAAATACACCTGCTTATTATCAATTTATTGATCAATAAGGCAAATGCGGTACATTTTGATCCACAAAACCTTCGGGATTATAGCCACTTAGCATTTGCCTTCTCGATTTTGGAAGGATCCAGCATGTCTGGCACGACGATCACAACAAACGGAACCCTCACCGGCACCACGGCCGGTGATGTTACGATCACGTCCGGTACGAGCATTGCGGCGGATGGGTTTACCGTTGCCTCCGGCAGCACGGTGTACGATTACGGCAGTCTTTATCTTCAATCCGCCGACGCAGTGAACGCCCCGAGCGGGGTGATCGACCTTGGCAGCACCGGCACGCTGGAAATCGGCTCGGGCTTCGCGCTGAATCAATTCGGCGAGATCGCCTTCGATGCCACAGCCGGCGGCACACTGACGTTGGATGCGGGCGTGAATTATTCTCTGCTGGGCGATGTGGGCAATGTCTCCTACGGCGATAACATATTGTTTGAAGGCATTGATGCTGACCAGAAGGTGTTCGAAACGAACGGCACCGTCACCACCGTATCGCTGTTCGAAGGCACCACAGAGGTGGCGACATTCGAGCTTTCCAATCTGAATGTGCCCGCGTCTGCCCTCAATTTTGCCGTGGTGGATGAAGGTGGTTCCACGTTGTTGGAAGTGCTGTGCTTTTGCGCCGGCACGCGGATTGCCACGCCGCGCGGCGAGACGGAGGTGCAGGCGCTACGCCCAGGCGATCTGGTGCTCACCGCGCAAGGCGAGGTGCTGCCGGTTCGCTGGGTTGGTATAAGCCATGTTGCGACGAAGTTTGCCGACCCGCTCCGGGTGATGCCCGTCCGTATCAGTGCCGGCGCGCTGGGTGACGGGGTGCCGCAGCGCGACCTGCTGGTCTCGCCGGACCATGCGTTGTTTTTGGACGGGATTCTGGTGACTGCGTTAGCGCTGGTGGATGGCGTGAACATCACGCGCGAAACCCAAATGCCGGAACAGTTCGACTATTACCATGTGGAGCTGGACAGCCACGAGCTGCTGTTGGCGGAAAATGTGCCGGCGGAAAGTTTCGTGGATAATGTTACGCGTATGAATTTTCATAACTGGGATGAGCGCGTGACGCCGGATACAAATATCGTGGAGATGGAATATCCCCGCGCGAAATCCGCGCGCCAGGTACCGGCGGCGCTGCGCCGGTCGTTGGCCGGGCGGCAACGCAACATGGTGTAAAACCGCAGGCTTTGCGGTAGGCTCTACCCTTGCTATGGCCCCTCCGTGCAAACGGAGGGGCTTCATGCGTTTTATCGATTTGTCGCACCGGATTGAAGCCGGGATGGTGACGTATAAAGGCCTTCCGGCGCCGGTGGTGTGCGATTTTCTGTCGCGTGAAGCCTCGCGCGGGCTTTATGACGGCGGGGCGGAGTTCGCGATCCAGCGGATTGAAATGGTTGGCAACACCGGTACATATCTCGACAGCCCTTTCCATCGCTATCCGCATGGTACCGACCTGGCCGGGCTGGAGCTGACGCAGCTGGCGCATCTCGATGCGGTGGTGGTGAATGCGGGTGAGGCCGGCATTGCCGTGGATGTTGACGCGTTCGAAGGCGTGGATGTGGCCGGGTGCGCGGTGCTGGTGCGCACGGGCTGGGACAGGCATTGGCGCACCGATGCGTATTTCGAGAATCACCCGTTTTTAACCGAAGCCGCGGCGGTGCATCTGGCTAAGGCGGGTGCTGCGCTGGTGGGAATCGACAGCCATAACATCGACGACACGCGCGGCAAAGCGCGGCCGGTGCATACGGTGCTGCTGGGGCACAACATTCCTATTTGCGAGCATATGACAGGGCTGGAGCAGCTGCCCGCAACCGGGGCGCGGTTTTATGCCGTGCCGCCGAAAATGGTGGCGGTGGGAACGTTTCCAGTGCGGGCGTTTGCTATAGTGGGGTAAGGAAAAGATGGCGGATTTCGCTTCGCTCCATCCGCCTTATTCAGCAAGGGGGCGGGTCATGGCTTCGGGGTTTACCCAGGCGTCGAAGTCTTTTTCGGCCACCCCAAGGGCCAATGCGGACTCACGCAAAGTAAGGCCTTCGCGATGCGCTTTCAGGGCGATTTTGGCGGAGGTTTCGTAGCCAATATGCGGGTTTAGCGCGGTTACCAGCATCAGGTTTTTGGCGAGGTTTTCGGCGATTTTTTCGCGCGCGGGCTCGATGCCTTCGGCGCAATGGGTGGCAAAGGATTGCAGCCCTTCGGATAGGAGTTCGGTGGCGTCCAGGAAGTCGTGCAGCATGACCGGCTTGTAGACGTTGAGCTGGAAATTGCCTTGGCTGCCGGCGAAGGCGATGGCGTGGTCCAGGCCGAAAACCTGCACGGCGACCATGGTGAGCGCCTCGCATTGGGTGGGGTTGATTTTGCCGGGCATGATGGAGGAGCCGGGTTCGTTTTCGGGGATTAAAAGCTCGCCAAAACCGGTGCGCGGGCCCGACGCGTACCAGCGCATATCGTTGGCGATCTTCATGGCGGCGCCTGCGAGAACACGGAGCGCGCCTGAGGCGAAAACCAACGCATCATGCGCCGAGAGGGCGGCGAATTTATTCTCGGCGGTGCGGAACGGCAACCCGGTTTCCTGGGCGATATAGCTTGCGGCTTGTGCGCCGAAATCGGGGTGAGCATTCAGCCCGGTACCCACGGCGGTGCCGCCGATGGCGAGCTGGTACAGGCCCGGAAGTGTGGCGCGGAGGCCTTCCTGGGCAGCTTCGAGCTGGGCGAGCCAGCCGGAAAAAACCTGGCCCAGGGTAATGGGGGTGGCGTCCTGCAGATGGGTGCGGCCGGTCATCACCACATCGGCGTAGGCTGCCTCCTTGGCGCGGAATATACCGGCCAGGCGCTCAATGGCGGGGAAGAGTTCCCGGTGCAGAGCCTCGGCCGCGGCAATGTGCATGGCAGTGGGGAAAGTATCGTTGGAGGATTGGCTGTGATTGACGTCATCATTGGGATTGATGGGTTTCTTACTGCCCAGCACCCCGCCCGCCATCTGAATGGCGCGGTTGGCGATAACCTCGTTGGCGTTCATGTTACTCTGCGTGCCCGAGCCGGTCTGGAACACCACCAACGGGAATTCCCCATCCCATTTACCGTCGATAACCTCCTGCGCGGCGGCGGCAATAAGGCTGACTTTCTCCGCCGGTAACTGGCCCAGCTGCTGATTGGCCAAAGCCGCTGCTTTTTTCAAAATACCAAAAGCGCGAATAACCCCCCTGCCCCAAATGTAATTGCGCCGCCCAATGACGAAGTTCTCAAGGCTACGCTGCGTCTGCGCGCCCCAGAGACGGCCGGAGTCGACTTCAACATCGCCCAGCGCGTCGTGCTCGATGCGGAAAGTCATAAGCAGTTACTTTTTTGAAAAAAAGTAACACAAAAAACTTTTACTCCCTGTGGGCGTTGGCCCCGCCTACGCCCACAGGGACAAAAGTTTTTGGTGCAGCTTTTTTCAAAAAGCTGCTGCTTTTTCTTATAAATTTCCATTCAGGAATCCTAAAGCTGGGAGCGGTTTCCACTGCCTGGGCAGCTCGGTTCTGCGTATCGGCTTGATCATATAGCGTGGGGGCGCCTGGCCTGAGCGTTCAAGGAACGAGGCGTAGGCGCGCACCTGGGCTTCGCGCCAGGCCTGGTCGTGCAGGGCCGCGGTGCGGCTGGGGAAAATCTCGGCGATTCGGATGACGCGGCCGACCACGGCAACGACGGCCCAGAGCGAATCTTCGGCCGAACTCCGGCGTTTTTCTGGCGTGAACTCCAATACTCACCTCCGCCCAACCAATATAGGCCGGTGCGCGGAAATGTCAGTGGAATTTTTCGCGCAAGGCGGTCCAGCAGAGGGCGAGCAGCACCAGAGGGTCGGAGACGAGGTAGCGGCCGGCCAGGCGGCGCGGGTTGCGGGCCAGGCGGTAGATCCATTCCATACCGGCTTCGCGGATCCAGAGGGGCGCGCGTTTCACGGCACCCGAGGCAAAGGCCAGGGCCGAACCGGTGCAGAGCCCGACGCCGACGGCGCGGGGTTCGCCGCTCACGGCATAGGCCAGTATTTCCTGCACCGGGGAGCCGATGGAGAAGAAGGTGAAGGCGGCATGGGTGTCGATGATGAAGTCGCGGGTGCAATTGAAGGCCCCGGTATCGTGCAGCAGGCCCATCGGTGGGCTGTAATGGATGAAGGAGATGGCGGGGAAGCGGCGCACCAGCGCTGCGAAATCAGGCTCGTCCATACCGATGACGGCGACGCGCCGGCCGTTAAGATGCGGCAGCAGGGCCTCGGTGAGGTCGGCCCCGGTGATAACCTGCGGGGTGGGCAGGCCGAGCTTGCGGGCGAAGCGCGAGATAAGGGTGGAATCCAGCAGGCAGAGCATGGCGCGCTGGTAGATCGGGCGCAGGCCGTGGATGCGCAGGAGCCGTTCCATATGGTCGGCGTTGGGGGTGACGATGTAGGAGAAGCGCGCCCCCTCGGGCCGGGCCAGCAGGCGCTCGATAACGGCGTCCGGGCTGACGTTGCAGAAGTCGATGCCAAGCAGCTGGATGATGGGCGCGTTTGCAACGTCCGCGCTTATAACGTCCATGCAAACCCCACTGTAACGATATGCTCGTTAGCGGCGCTGAGCGCATTGGCCTGGCGGGTGTTGAAAATATACGCACCGTTTAAAGCCAGGGCAGGTGTGGCCCGCCACTGCATGTCAATTTCCCCAGTTCCCAAAAACTCGTGTAGATTAGTGTGAATATACTGTGCGTTGGCCAAATCCGCTAACACCTTGATGGTAACATTTTCGAGATACTCGTGGGAAATGGCCAATCTTATGGAAGTGTCCGTGTAGGGGGTCCCGGAAATTGAGTCGGGATCGTTGATTTCCCGGCTTGCTGTCAGGGAAATTTGGTCGAGCATGGTGGGTTGCCAGTCGGCACGGGCCTCGATTATGGGGGCTGTCAGCCCCGGGCCGGTGCGGGGGGTGCGCTGGGCGGCACCGGCTAACAGAGAGATGGTCCAAAGCCCGTCCTGCTGGTCCTGCAGCCCGGCGAGCAGCTCGTATATGGCGGCGTTCTGGATCGCGATATCGTATTGCAGCTGGGTGGCGCTGGCGCGCAGCAAAACCGTGAGCGGGCCGCCGGGGATGTAGGCCAGGGTTGCCGCCTCGCGCCATTGCAGGCGGTTGGCGGTGCTGGTGCTGCCCGCAAAATCATAGCGGTTCAGGCTGAAATCCGGGGTCAGGGTGAACAGGCCGTCCGCGAGTTTATCGCTGAGGCGCAGGTTTTTGATTGTGAAGGGGATGGGGCTGGTGATGGAAGCGGTGTCAAAGGCGAAGCCGGTGGCTGCACCGTGCAGGATGGCCGAGGAGATGGTTATGGTTTCGCGCGGCAGAGTGATGCGCTCACCGGCGGCGGCCAGCGCGGTGGTGGTGTTCTGCGCGGGGTTTTGCGGGTAGGCGGCGGTGTTGGCCTCGGCATACAGGCCAAAGCCGGCTGTATCGTCGGTAAGCAGCAGGGTCGGGTGGGCCTGGAGTGTCGATGACGCGCCGCTGCCGCCGGGGGCGCTGTCATAGCCGGTTTTTGCTTCCAAAGTCGGGGTGGCGGTAACGCTGCCGAAATTCCAGCCCGTGGCGCCGGGGGCAAACTGCCGGTGCTGGGCGGTAACACTGAATTTTTGGCCGTAGCCGGGGATGGCGGGAGGAAGCAGCGTGTCAAGCAACTGAGCGTGGGCAGCACCCGGAAGCAGGAGGGAGACGGCGAGGGCTAGGTTGATCTTGAACCGCACCCATTTGGCATAGCATTAACTTCCGGTTAATTGTAACGTACGAATACACCTTAAGGTTACAATTTTGCGTGAGCGGTTTGCGTAAGCGGCGGGCGGATATAGAGGCGGCGAAAGGCCTGGCCATAGCTTTGGTGGTGTTCGGGCATCTGGTGGCGCGGCAGGACCCGGCCGGGGTGGGCTGGTATGAGCCGTTGCGGCGCGGGGTTTATGCGTTTCACATGCCGCTGTTTTTGTATTTGAGCGGGCTTGTTGCGGTGTATTCTGGGTTTTTGCGGGCACCACGGGCGGCGCTGCCCGGGCTGGCGGCGGCGCGGGCCAAGCGGCTTCTGGTCCCATTTTTCGGCATTGGTGTGCTGATTGTACTCGGCAAATGCGGCGCTTCCGGGTTGGTGCATGTGGATAATGCGCCCTCTAGCGTGTGGTCCGGGTTGCTGGCGTTGGTATGGGACACGGGGCACTCCCCTGCCCTTTCCATCTGGTATTTGTTCGTGGTGTTTGTTGTGGGTTTGGGAAGCGTGGCGGTGCTCGATGGCCGGCCGGCGCGGCTGCCCTGGCTACTGGCGGCGGCACTTGTGTTGTTCTGGCTACCGCTGCCGGCGCTTCTGTATCTGGACCGCATTTTCATATACGCGCCGTTTTTTCTAATGGGCGCGGCGGCGGGGTTTGCGGGCGCGCGCTGGGAAGCCTGGCTGGACCGCGTCTGGCCCTGGGCGATGGCGGTGTTTTGCGCAGCCCTAGTGGCGGTGATGGTTTGGGTGACGCCGCAAAAATTAACGTTATTGTTGGTGGGCACAGTTTCTTTACCCGCGATTCACGGGTGGTTAAGGAATTTACGTTTGAATGCGCTGCAGTCAGCATTGTTGCTGCTGGGGCGGTATAGTTTCATGATCTATTTGTTCAACACGCTGTTTATCGGTCTGGCCAAAGGGCTGCTGCTGCTGGTCTGGCCCTGGGATGGCGCGCGGTTTCTGCCCTTCGCCTGCGTGCTGATGGGTGCCGGTTTATTTGGCCCGATGGCGCTGAAATATTACGCTTTCAGGCGGGTTGAAATTCTGGAGCGGATGACCGGTTGAAGCGCGCTTGTTAAGGCGCGCGTGCCGTGGCGGCGCGCAGCCCCGATATGGCGCGGTTTCTGGCACGGCTTCGGCCGGAGCTGGCGGCGAGTTTCAGCCCCGAGCAGCTGGCGGCGGTGGAGCTGCATTTTGCCATGCGCGGCCGTGTGGGGCATGCGATTGATTGGCGCAAACGGATAGGCTGGCAGATTGCGTGGTTATGTGGTGGTGCTGGCGGGGTGCGAGCGGGCTGGGGATTAATCGGTCAGCCGGTCGCGGATAATGAATGCTTTGGCAGCGGGCGGATAGACCAGGACGAACGGGGTGATTTTCCCGGCTGGGCAGGATGAGACCGGGCGGGTCCAGTAACAGACATCGGGCTTGCGCTGTTTGAAGGGTATCCAGCTTTCCGCCGCGCAGGATTGGCGGGTGAAGCCGGGCGGGATTGATGTTGTGTTTACGGCGGCGATGATGGCGTCAGCCTGGCTCGTTTCGTCACCGGTGAAACGTGTTGGGGCATCGAATACTGGTAGGATGGGCAGGAACCCGCGGTCCCAGGTTTGGATGCTAACAACGCAGGGATGTGTGGCCGCAAGTTCGGTGTAGAGGCGGGAGGCACTGTCCTGCCAGGGCAGCCGCATGTAGAGCAAGGGGCTCATGAAGGGGCCGGATAAAAGCGCCGCTGTGAGCAGGTTTTTTTGTAATTTTGTTCTGTTGGCGCAGATGCCGGCAACGCCTACGCCGGCCAGAGGCACCAGCAGCGCCATCGCCGGGAAAATGAACCGCAGCTCCTTATGCGCGATGCAGCAATGCACGGCGATGGTGACAACGGCGGCCAGCCCCGCCACGGGCAGTTTGCGTGCGCCAAGCCAGGCGAACCAGGCGATGAACAGTGCACTCCAAAGCCAGTCGTACAGCAGGTTCAATGCGTAATAGCTGGGTGGCGCGGAATCGAAATAATGGTTGGATATGCCGAGGATGATGTTGAGGTAGATGTTCATCCAGAAACTACGGAACATTTCTCCCCAGCTGTACCAATCCAGCAGCCCGGCACAGAGTACGGGAAGTGCGGCCAGGGGGATGGCGAGCAGCCAGCGTTTGCCGTTCCGGCCGCAGAGGAAAATCCCAGCGACGGCGACGGCCGGGGCCAGTTGTTCGCGCAAGGCAAAGGTGAGCCCCAGCAGAAACCCGGCCCAGGCGACATGCATCAAATTTTTCTGACCACGGCTGGCTTCCACCAGATAAATCGCGGGGATGAGAATATCGGTGGAGAGCGCCTCTTCCAGCGGGTGCGGCGCCATGAGCCATAAATCCGGCCACAGGGCGGTAACCAGGCCGGCGATCCAGGCGCCTGTACTGCCGTGGAAACGTTTCCCCCATTTTGTGGCGCAGAAGACAATCGGCAATGAGGCAAGGCAGAGCAGAATGCGTATCAGCATCAGCCCAGCGGCGGGTGCCGGGCTGAGCCAATGCGCCAGTGCCATGGGGCCGGCGAGCAGGAGCGGAATAAGCCAGGAGCGTAGCCCGACCTGGAACTCCCAGGGCACATACCCCTGGCCAAACACCAGGCGGTGGGCCTGTTCGATGTACTGAAAAATCTCGTCCGGCGCGTAGTAATTGGGGAATGCAACGGCAACGAACAATCGTATGGCCAGCGCCACACTCAGGCTTACAATCAACGGGGTCGCGAGGCGTGCTGGCGTCATGTCGGCTTGCGGCTCCGTTGGAGGGGACGATTCAAAGAGCCCCGGAATTGCACTGAGGATCAATCTTGTCCAATGTGCCGATATTTTTAGCTCCGTGAGCGATCAGCGTCGATCCGTACGATGCGGCCGTAAGGGGCGAACCTGAGGAGGCTGGAAGTGTTCCAGGAGGTCCTGGCCGTAGCCGGAAAGCCGAGGCGGTGCAGGATCTCGGGCATGTCCACGGTGATCACTGGGCCTCCGGGCCCCTGTCCGATAGGCCCCTCTCCAGCCTGGCTGGCCTTTCCGATAAAATAGAGCCGCTTTCGGAAATGCTGACTCGCGGTGAGCTGGTAAACTTCCACACCATAAGGCCATGGCCAGTGGCCTGTCGGGTCAACAATGACATCGGTAACATAACCAGCCAGCGACCCCGTGGAGAAAAGATTAGGTATAATCTAAATGGCACCCACAGCCAGAATTGAACCATATTTGTTCAAATTTGTGCAGCTGTGGATGATAGGCCCAAATCATTGTCGCGTAGCCGCATCTATCTACTTCACACGCCGTGGTCAGTATCAATAATGGAAATTTAGCGGCCAGCGTCGGGTAAACCACTGCTGCCGTTGCCGCTGCGTAACCATCCTCCGGGCCGGTATGAAAGCCTGCCGGATTATAGACCGTGTGGTTGTTCATAAGATCATAGCCACAGCTTGGTTTGCCGTCTTCTATAAAGCAAATGTTCTGTGTCGGAGACGTAGCGCCATTGTGTGCGTTTTGATCGTCAATGATGACGAACTGCCATTTGGACGTGGTGTGATATACGTTTGTGAGGTCAAATGACGTTGCAATTGTACAGCTTTGATGTTCGATTTTCCCATTTTCGTCGAAACATCCAATGGCCTGTACTTGCGCATCTCTGAGATTGGCGGGCGGTACGCTCACCTCCGACGCACTGTCATGATCTTGGGCATAGGCCCGCGCGTCGATGCATAAACACAACGCCAAAAACAGGAAAACACGAAAGACCATGACGCTATCCAACAGATTGCTTTATCGAGAAGATAGCAGAAAAAGCCCTCTCGGTAAGGAGGTTAGTGCCTGAAATACCCGCCATACCGGGGGTGGTAAATCTCGGCATCCGCATAGCCGGAATTCTGGTGGGCAGCGGCGTTCACGCGGGTTAGTGCCGTACCCGCAATCACCACCCCGGCTTCTTCAAGCAGCAGAACGGCGGCGCGGATGATGCGGCTGGGGGTGGTGCCCCAGCGGATGCAGAGCAGCGCGCAATCGGCGAGGCGGGCGAGGACGCGGCCTTCGGCTAACGCAAAGGCAGGCGGGGCGTCGATGAGGATGACATCGAAATCCTCGCGCAGCATGTAGAGAAATTGCGGCAGCGCGGGCGAGAGGAACAGTGATAATGCGGCTTTGGCCTGGGTGCCGGCGGGCATTATTTTAGCGCCGGTGAGAAGGTCCTCGGAAATGATTTCTTCGCGCGTGGCCACCCCGGCGAGGTAGTCGGTCAAACCCGGCGCGCCGCCTGTGCCAAAATGCGGATCGAAGCTGGGCTGGCGGATGTCGCCGTCGATGGCCAGCACGCGCAGGCCGGCGCTGGCAAGGGAACGGGCAAGCGCGATGGAGGTGGTGGTCTTGCCCTCGCCTGGCCGGGCCGCGGTTATGGCGATGATGCGGCACGGGCCGCCGGTAAGCCCGAGCCCGGTGCGCAGCGCGCGCAATTGCTCGGCATAGAGCGAGAAAGGGGCATCCAAAGCTGCGAGGTACGGGCTTGAGGTTTCCGGGATCATCGCATAGCAAGGCAACCCGGTGAGGCCGCGGATTTCGGTGCCGGAATGCAAGGATGTGTCCAACGCGCCGCGCAGGCCCGCCAGCAATA
Organism: Acidocella sp.; assembly: GCA_026224875.1. Taxonomy (GTDB): domain Bacteria; phylum Pseudomonadota; class Alphaproteobacteria; order Acetobacterales; family Acetobacteraceae; genus Acidocella. Next base: position 29,518 of record JAMFRU010000037.1, on the reverse strand, counting down.
TGCCGGAGCAGAACCCAAGCCCGACGGCAGCCAGCAGGATCAGCCCATTGTGCGGCGTGCTGGGCTGGCTCGGCACCGCGGCCAAGGAAAGGATACGCGCGTCCGGCTTGGTCAGCGAGGCATCCTGCGCCAGCTCGCCGGCCTGCTGGGTCATGGCGCGCAGCATGTCCTGCCCGGCATCGGCGCGCTGTTGCAGAGCACGGATGGGGGCGGATTCCTCATCCTCCGACTGCTCCTGCAGGCGGGCATTACTGAGGGCGGCCTGCAGCGTGGTGATCTGCGCGGCATCGGCGGCGAGGTCGGCTTTGGCGGCGTCCAGCTCGCGTCCGGCCTCGGCGCCGATTTCGCCGGTGATTGCGGCGAGCTGGCTGCGGGCTGACTGCAAATCCGGGTAGTTGGGCCCGTATTGGGCAGCAAGCGACTGCACCTGGGCGGCGATATCGGCCTGTTTCTGGCGCAGGGGCAACAGATTGGGCGCGATGGCGGCGTTGGCGGCGGCGGCATCGCCCCCGGCGGCGGCCGATTGCAGCCGCGCCTGGTTCATCGCCATATCGGCCTGCGCCTGTACCAAGGCTGCGGCCAGCCGGCTGGCCGTTTCGGTGGTCAGGCTGGCCTGCGCGCCTTGCACCAGCCCGGCGGCGGTACGGGCCTGGGCCAGCTGCGCCTCGGTGGCATCGAGCTGGGTTTGCACGGCGGCGGAATGGGTTTCCAGCCAGTCCTGCGCGTCGGTAAGGGCGGCGAAGGAGCCTTCGCGCTCGTGGTTCAGATATAATTGCATGGCGAGGTTGGCGGCATCGGCGGCAAGCTGCGGGTTGCGGCTGGTGAAGGAAACGGTGAGCACGCGCGAGCCGGGCATTACGGTGACGGAGAGGGCGCGTTGGGCGGCCTCGGCGAGCGCGCTTGCCGTTGCTGGTTTTGCGGGCAGCAGGCGGTGTTTGCGCAAGGCGGGGTTGAACTCGGGCAGAGCGGCGAGGTTGAGCTGCGTCGCGATTTGCGTGGCGGCGGGCAGGCTGGCGATGATTTCGGCCTGGCTGGCTGTCACCGCATCCTCATTGGCGGCGTTCTGCGGGAGATTGTCGCTATCGCCGGGGATGGCGGCGCTACCGGGGTCGTAGAGCAATATGCCGGTGGCGGTGTAGGCGGTGGGGCTAAGCCACATGGCGGCCAAGGCCAAAGCCGGCACGATGATGGTGGCAGCAAGGATGATGCGCCAGCGGCGGCGCAGCGCGAGCAGCTGTTCGGACAACGCCGGGCTGATCGGCGGCGCGTTGGGCGGCGCGAGACTTGGAAGCGTTAGGCTCATACACCCAGTGTTAATGAAATCTGGGCGTTTTGCAATCTATAGTTGTGGGTAAGGCAAAACCCACGGGCGAATGCCTTGCACCGCGCGGTCGGTGCGAAAAATAACGCCGTGCGGGGTGATCCAGGCGGCGATAGCGCCCTCACGGTAGGCCGCGAGCCGGTCGAGAAGCGGTGCGGTGCAGGCGGGCATTTCTATAGGGGCGACGATGAGCCGGGCCGGGGCGCATTCCGGGGTGATGGTGAACCAGGCGGCACCCACCAGGCAGGATTGCGTGCTGCATTGGGCCAAAGTGAGCGGGGTTTTGCCCCACACATTCTGCCATTGCTCCAGGGTAAAACCACTCGCATGCGGCTGGCTGATGAGGAAAACCGTGGCACCGCTGCGCATGGCGATGAGTTTGGCATCGTTCGAGACCAGGACATCGGGCGGGCGGGCGGCAAACGCCAGGGCGAGGCCGAGCACGGCGATGGGCACGCCGGCCAGACGGGCAACCGAGCGCCAGATGCAGAGCCAGATGAGCCCGGCGGCGATGAGCAGAATGGCGGCATTAGGGATGGGTTTTACGCGCAGCAGCGCATCCGGCCAGGCGGCAATCTGGGTGGTGAGCCAAACGATGATTTTAATCCCCCAGCCCATGGGGATGAGCGCCAACGCGGCCAGATGCACGGGCATCAAGGCCAGCGCGATGAGGCCGCAGGGCATGATCCAGAAGGCGGTGAGCGGTACGGCCAGCAAATTGGCGGGGATCCAATAGGGTTGCAGCTGCTGGAACTGGTAGGCGGCAAAAGGCATGGAGGCGCCGCCGGCGAGCAGGCTGGTGTAGGCCAGCGCCGCTACGTGTCGTGCCATGCCGCCCAGCCTTGTGCGCGGGGGCGGGCGGTGTGTGGCGCGATTTTGCAGCACGGCATAGCCGGCGATAAGTGCGGCGACGGCGGAAAAACTCATCTGGAAGCTGGTGGAGAGGATGACTTCGGGGCTGGCCAGCAGCAGCGCCAACGCCGCCAGCGCCAGCCCGCGCAGTGAGAAGGCGCGGCGGCCGGCGAATACGCCGAGCGTGACTAGCGACGCCATGGCCAGGGCGCGCAATATCGGCAGATGCGCGCCGGTGAGGGCGGCATAGGCCGCGCCCCCGAGAAGCGAGCAGGCGGCGGCGATGGATTTGCTCGGCAGATGCAAGGCCAGCCAGACATGGCGCGTGAGCAGCCAGCGGCTGGTGAAAAACACCAGCCCCATCACGATGCCGACATGCAATCCCGCCACCGCCAGAATATGCGCCAGCCCGGCTGCGATGAAATTCTGCCGCTCGGGCGCGGGGATTGCCTGTTCGTCACCGGTGAGGAGGGTGACGGCGATGCCGCCGGTGTCGCGCGGGAGCGTGGCGAGGATGGTGCCAGCGATGCTGTTGCGCAGGTTCTGCAAACCCGTGGCGATGCGGTTTTGCGGGGCGGCGGTGGTGCGGGTGAGCCCGGTTAGAGCAAAACCCGTGGCGTTGAGGCCGGAAAAATAATAGTCGCGCTCCATGTCCCAGCCGCCGGGCCAGGCTGGGCGCTCCGGGCCGAACAGCAGCGCGTAGGCCTGCACCCCCTCACCTGCCTGGAGCGCCAATGTCTCATCCTTGCGGAGTTTCAGGCGGATGTCGCGAGCCTGGATTGGCCCGGCGTCGATGCGCGGGTGGGCTAAAGTAATGCGGGTGGAGTCCGGCAGATGCTCGATGCGCGCGATGGTGCCGGTGACTGTGACCGGGCCGGTGGGGATGATGCGCATGGGCGGCTCGGCAGCTGTGCGCCATTCGGCACGGCTGAACCCTAGAGCGGCGGCGAGAAGCAGGATGGCGAGAAAACGGGCATAGGGGTGGCGCCAGCCGGCGGCCAAAGCGATGGCGGCGAGGGCGAGGAGGAGCAGACCAACCCAAAGGGGCGGCTCCAGGGGCAAGGCAAAATACACCAGTATGGCGCTGCCCACGGCGACGGGTAGGAGCGAGAAGAACCGCCCCCGCTCGGCCTCGATCCATCGGCCAAATAATTCGCCCAAAAGCAACTCCCGGTTGTGTCTGACGTTACGCTGGGCCGGGCGCTTTCACAATGCGCGCGCTTTCACAAAACAGCGGGGCTTGGTAACAAGCGGCATGAATATTCGCACGCGTTTTGCCCCCTCGCCCACCGGCCTGCTGCATATCGGCGGTGCCCGCACGGCTTTGTTCAATTACCTGTTCGCCAAGCACTATGGCGGCGAATTTCTGCTCCGCATCGAAGATACGGATAAAGCCCGCTCCACCCAGGAGGCGGTGCAGGTGATTCTGAACGGGTTGGAGTGGCTGGGGCTGAACCATGATGGCCAGACCGTATATCAATCGCAGCGCGAAGCGCGGCATGTAGAGGTGGCGCTGCAGCTTCTGGCCGAGGGCAAAGCCTATAAATGCTATTGTTCGCCGGCGGAGTTGCAGGCGATGCGCGAGCAGGCCGTGGCCGAGAAACGCGCCCCGCGCTACGACGGGCGCTGGCGCGACCGCGATCCTGCTGAGGCGCCGGCTGGCGTAAAGCCCGCGATCCGTTTGAAGGCACCGCGCGAGGGCGAGGTGACGCTGCAGGACCTCGTACAAGGCGAGGTGCGGGTAAAAAACGCCGAGATGGATGACATGATCATTCTACGCTCGGACGGCACGCCGACGTATCTGCATGCGGTGGTGGTGGATGACCATGATATGGCGATCACCCATGTCATCCGTGGCGATGACCACCTGACCAACACGTTCCGGCAGATCCAGATTTATGACGCGATGGGCTGGGAGAAACCGGCATTCGCGCATATTCCGCTGATCCACGGCGCGGATGGCGCGAAGCTTTCCAAACGTCATGGCGCGGTCTCAATCCTGGAGTTTCGCGAGCAGGGCTTCTTGCCCGAGGCTCTATGCAATTATCTGCTGCGGCTCGGCTGGGGCCATGGCGATGAAGAGTTTTTATCGCGCGACAAGCAGGTCGAGCTGTTTACGCTGGATGGCGTGGGCCGGGCGGCGAGCCGGATGGATTATGCCAAGCTGACGCATCTCAACGGCATGTGGCTGCGCCAGGCGGATGATGCGCGGCTGGCGGCGGAGGTCACACAGCGGCTGGTGGCAGAGGGGCAGGTTGTGAGCACCGAGGCTGCGGCACGGCTGGAGGTTTTAATGCCGGGATTGAAGGAGCGGGCAAAAACGCTCAACGACCTTACGGCTTCCGCCGCGTTTTTGGCGCGCACGGTGCCCCTGCCCTTCGAGCCGAAAGCGCTGGCACTGCTGAGCGACGATGCAAAGGCGATGCTGGCACGGCTGCTGCCAGTGCTGGAGGCGACGGATTTTTCGGCCGCCCAGCTGGATGCCGCACTGCGCGGCTTTGCCGAAGCGGAGGAGCGCAAGCTGGGCCAGGTGGCGCAGCCGGTGCGCGCGGCGCTGACAGGCAGCACGATGAGCCCGGGTATTGATGCAACATTAGCAGCACTGGGCCGGGAAGAGGTGGTGGTGCGGCTGCAGGCGGCGATCGAAGGCAGAATTCAGTAGAAGCTGCGGCCGATGCCGAGGTTTACACCCGCCTGGGTAGTGGTGCTGGACGGGGTTTATGCTCCTGCGGCGTGACGCCCACGCGGCGGGCGGCCACAGCCTGGGTGAATCCCGTATCGCCACCACCGGGGAAGAGATGCTCAGCAACAAGCGCGACCCGATTCGCAGCTTCCGCCACCTGGGGGCCAGAAGCTTGGGGGCCAGAAGCTTGGGAGCCAGCCGCCAAAGAGGGTGCCGCCAGACACCATAAAGCTGGGACCATGTAAAACACACGCGATCGCATGTAACAGCCTCCGTTTAAAACCAGAGGTCAGGTTAAGCGGCAGTAGTGAATAGAAAATTAGCGGCGGCTAAAAATCAGACCGCGGCTTGCGGAAGTTTACCCTCGGCCAGCGCCTGGGCCAGCGAGGTGCCGTCCAGCTCGGCGGCGATGGCGTCGCGCACCCGGCGCATCACTTTGCGGATCTCGCAGGTCTGCTCGTCATGGCATTCGTCACAGCGGCGGTAATAGTTAACGCTCACACAGGCGAGCGGGGCGAGTGGGCCGTCCATAATGCGCACGACCTGGCCGAAGGTGATGAGATCGGCCGGCTTGGCCAGAGCGTAGCCGCCGCCCCGGCCGCGGCGCGAGCGCACCAGCCCGTTGCGGTTGAGTTCCAGCAAAATCGCTTCGAGGAATTTTTTGGGCAGATTCTCACGCTCAGCGATGTCGCTGACCAGAAGAAGGTTGTCGCTATTCTCCTTTGCCAGGACCAGGAGGGCCTGCAAGGCGTATTTGCATTTCTGCGACAACATGTTTCTACCTCTCAAGCGGCCAGACTCGTCATTTTATTCTACACCATGCTTATCCGATAGGAAATACGTTCGCGAACTCTCTTAGACTCGCGCAGCCTTATAGCGGTATATCTATCGAGATAATAGGGTTATTTAACCCTATTGGTGGAATTTTTTGCGCCTGCTTAAGCCGAGACTAGATTCAATCCCACGGCTTCGGCGATTTTGATGCCATCGACGCCGGCGGATAGAATGCCGCCGGCATAGCCCGCGCCCTCGCCTGCCGGGTATAGGCCGGCGGTGTTCAACGAGCACAGATCGCGGCCGCGGGTGATTCGGATAGGCGAGGAGGTGCGGGTTTCCACGCCGGTGAGCAGCGCATCCGCGCGGTCGAAGCCGGGGATGGTTTTGCCGAAGGCGGGGAGCGCTTCGCGGATGGCTTCGATGGCGTAATCCGGCAAAGTGGGTGCAAGGTCCGTTAAGTGCATGCCGGGTTTGTAGCTGGGCAGCACCTCGCCGTAATTTTTACTTAGCCGGCCCGCGATAAAATCCCCGACCAGCTGGCCGGGGGCCTGGTAATTGCCGCCGCCGGCGACGTAGGCGGCACTCTCCCAGCGGCGCTGGAATTCCACACCGGCGAGCACATTTCCCGGGTAGTCATCAGGCGTGATGCCGACGACGATGCCGGCATTGGCGTTGCGCTCGGCGCGCGAATACTGACTCATGCCGTTGGTGACGACGCGGCCGGGCTCGGAAGTGGCGGCGACCACCGTACCGCCGGGACACATACAGAAACTATACACCGAGCGGCCGTTTTTGGCGTGGTGTACGAGCTTGTAATCGGCAGCGCCTAGGATGGGGTTGCCCGCACTGGGGCCAAAACGATGTGAGTCGATCATGCCTTGCGGATGCTCGATGCGAAAGCCGATGGAGAAGGGTTTGGCCTCCATGAACACACCGCGTTCGTGCAGGACTTCGAACGTGTCGCGCGCGGAATGGCCGATGGCGAGGACAACGTGGTTTGTTTCAATGTACTCGCCGTCAGCCAAAGTGATGCCGTGCATCTGGCCGTCGCGAATGTCGAAATCCGTAACATGGGCGTTGAAACGGTACTCCCCGCCGAGGGCCTCGATTTTGGCACGGATGGATTCGACCATGGTGACGAGGCGGAAGGTGCCAATATGCGGCTTGGCGATGTAGAGGATTTCCGCCGGGGCGCCGGCTTCGACGAATTCCGTGAGGACCTTGCGGCTGAGGTGCCGGGAATCCTTGATCTGCGAGTAGAGTTTTCCGTCGGAGAAGGTCCCTGCCCCGCCCTCGCCGAATTGCACGTTGGACTCGGGGTTTAGGACGCCTTTGCGCCACAGGCCCCAGGTGTCTTTCGTGCGCTCGCGCACGAGTTTGCCGCGTTCCAGGATGAGCGGGCAGAAACCCATTTCCGCCAGAATGAGCGCGGCGAGCAGGCCGCAGGGGCCCGCACCTATAACGATTGGGCGTTTTTTTGGGCGGGCTTTGGTTTGGACCACGAATTTATACGAGACATCCGGGCTGGGGGTGCCTTGTGTTGTGTCCACGGCCAGCACGGCGTCGATGGTGTAGACCAGCGCGATGGCGTTTTTCTTGCGGGCGTCCCAGGCACGGCGGAACACGTTGTATGAGAGGATGGCAGCTTCCGGCACGCCGAAACCGGCGGCGATGGCGGCGCGCAGTTCGGGCTCGGTGTGGGCTAATGGCAGGCGGAGTTCGGTGAGGCGGCGCATTTGGGTGGCTGTACTACTGGCGGGGTGGAAACGCCAATGGGCTCAGACGCAGAAGATGCCCGCGTACGGGGGCATGACGGGTGTGCGCGGGTATGGGTAGCGTGGGCATGACCGGGGGTTGGTGCAGGGCATGCTACCCAACGCCGTCATTGCGACCTTCGCGAAGGCGGGGGGTGGCGATCCATCTTTCTCGGCGCGGCACGAACGATGGATTGCTTCCCCCCGCCTTCGCTGCGCTCGCAATTGTCTGTTTGATTTATGGTAGAAGGGGTTGCCTTGGCTGGGTTGCGGCCCGGCCAAGGCGCGGATCGTTGACCGTGACGACGACTACACGTTTGTTATGCATTATTCGACTCCCAGAAATCTACTGCTTTTCGTATCGTTCAGCGCGGCGTCAGCGCCAGCTGCATTTTCTCCAACCCGCGAATGATGAAGCTCGGCTCATAATCGAGCTTGAGGCTGCCGGGCTTCCCGTGCGCCGTCTCATCATAACCAATATGTGAGGTATGTTCGAAGAGTTTCTCGAACACGATGCGCGTTTCAACGCGCGCGAGCGGGTTGCCGATGCAGACATGAGCGCCACGGCCAAACGCAAGATTTTCCTTAATCCGGGGGCGGTTGAGCATGAAAGCCTTCGGGTCTTCCCAGCGCCGCGGGTCACGGTTGGCAGCGGCCAGAGCCACCATCACCTTTGTTCCAATGGGAATTTCCACGCCCCCAACAGTGGTGGTTTTACGCGCCAGACGCGAGGTCATCTTGGTCGAGCCTTCGAGGCGCAAAACTTCTTCGAGGAAGGCCGGCAGCTGCTTGGGGTCGGCGCGCAATTGCGCCTGCATGCCGGGCACCTCGATAAGGAAGCGCATGGCATTGCCCAGCAGTTTGGCCGTGGTATCCTGCCCGGCACCGAACACGAAGGTGGACAGGCGCACGAGTTCGGCGACATCAGGCAGCGTACCGTCAGGGTAACTCGCCGTGGCCAGCTCTGTCAGCACATCGGCGCGCGGGTTCTGCTTGCGGTCGATGATGTAATTCACGAAATAGCCAGCCATAACCACCAACGGATGCATCGACTCCTCGCTGTCGTCGCCATCCAGCGCGCCCGGCGGCGCACCGGCGGCGATCACCGCCATAAAATGATCGCGGTCATCGGCCGGCACGCCCAGCAAATCGGCAATAACCAGCGTGGCGAACGGCACGGCGATATCCGTGATGAGTTCGCAACTGCCGCGGTCAAGAACGCCTTTCACCAGCCTGTCGGCCAGGCCCGTCATATACGCCTCATTGGCCTTCATCCGCGAGGGCACGAACAGCCGGCTGAGCAGCGCGCGGGAATTAAGATGCGCCTTGTCGTCCCGCGCGACCAGGGATTGGCCGCCGGCGAAGCTGTCGCGGTGGGCTTCGATCTGCGGCGTAAGGTTGTCACCCTCGGGCGTGAACGGCATCTGCTGCGCCGGACCGCCGACGCAGATCACGGAAGAGAAATCAACAGTATTGGCCAGCACTTCCAGCGATTCGGCAAAGCCGGTGACCATGAATATATCGCGGCCCGGCAGGCGGTAGACCGGCCCCTTTTCGCGCAGCGCCTCGAAATACTCATACGGGTCCAGCAAAATCGAATGGTCGGTGAAATAATCGCGATCCACGAGGTCCAGTTGGGCTATGCCGTTCATTTATTTTCTCCCAATTTGTTTTTGTATTTCAGTGGCCGCAAGTGGTTAATCTTCGCCGGCTCAATCTTCGTCAGCAATGGTCAGGCGCAGGCCATCGAGCGCATCGGTCAGCAAAATCTGGCAGGACAGGCGGGAGTTTTCCTTGCGGCGGATCGAGCCATCCAGCAGCTCATCCTCATCCGCACTCATCTCGCCCAGCATGGAGGCGCAAGCGGGATCGACATACACATGGCAGGTGGCGCAGGCACAAACGCCCCCGCACAGCGCCAGCAACCCGTCGAGTCCGGCATCGCGTATGGTGATCATCGCCGTGGCGCCATTGTCGATTTCAAGCTCATGGGTAACATTCTTGGCGGTGGTAACAAAAATATGCGGCATTTCTTCAGGCTCGTTCTATGTTAGGCGATGCAACACATCAGCTTGAAGGATGGGGCATGCGGGCCAGGGTTGAGATATGAGGCAGAGATTATGAAGTCTGAACAGGCACGGCAAAACCCCGAGGAGTTATGCGACACTGTATCGCATACATCGGCGGCGGTTGCTGCGTCAAGCTTAACTGATCCCCGCTTAGCAGATCCGCGCGCGGTTAAATCCGGCCAGGCCTTGCGGGCGGCGTTGCTGGATCTGCTGGAGCGCAAACCACTGGAACAGGTCACGGTGCGCGAGATCGCCGCCGGGGCCGGGGTGCATTACGCCACCTTCTTCCGCCACTACCCCACAAAAGAGGCGCTGCTGGACGATGTGGCGGCCGACCAGATCGACCGCCTGGTGGATTTGACCCTGCCGGTGCTCGATAAAGTGGACTGGCATGCCTCCTTCACGGCGCTGGCGGTCTATGTGGAAGAGCACCGCAAATTATGGACGGTGCTGCTCACCGGCGGGGCAGCCGGGGCCATGCGGGCAGAGCTGCTGCGCGTGTCCAAGGAGGTCGCCGTGGGGAGGGCATTGCAGGATAGTTTCATGCCGGTGGAGCTGGCCGTTATCTGCACGGTGAGCCTGATCGTCGAGATCGTGTCCTGGTGGCTGCGCCAGCCTGAGAACACGGTTTCAGTGGCGCAGGTGGCGTTGATTCTGCACCAGGTGGTACTGCCCTCCACGGTCCAGAGCGCGCTATAATGCCCGCGCCGTGTTGGCGCGGGCCCAGTGGGTTTAAAAATACCCGGCAGTGCTGATGTCTGCGAGCAACCCGGGGTTTTTCGGCTGCCAGCCGAGCAGTTTGCATGTGGCGGCACTGCTGGTAGGCACATCCATGCTGGCGAAGCGCAGGAACCAGGTGAAATAGGCCTCGGCGCCGCTAACGCTGCGGACGGGAATGTTAAGCCCCTGCCCTATTGCCGTGGTGATATCGCGGAACGGAACCCCTTCCTCGGCCACGCCGTGCCAGCGCAGGCCACCGGCGGCATGTTCCAGCACCAGGCGGTAAAGCGCGCCGGTATCTAGGCGGTGTACGCCGGGCCAGACATTGGCACCCTCACCCACATAAGCGGCGAAACCCTTCTCGCGGGCAATATTGACGAGCAACGGGACAAAACCATGGTCCCCCGCGCCATGCACCGAGGGGGAGAGCCGCACCACGGCGGAGCGTATGCCCTGGGCGGCGGCGCACGCCGGGGCTGCGGCGGGAAGAGGTGGCGGCAAAAGCGGGGGTGAGCACCATCTGGTACACTTGGCTGGAGCAAGGGCGCGGGGGGGCCCGTCCGACGAGGTGCTGGAGCGCCTGGCCACGGCGCTGGAACTGGATGCGCCGGGGCGCGAAATACTATTTCTCCTGGCACAGCGCCGCCCGCCGCCGCTGAGTCCGGCATTGCCCGTGGCCGTGCCGCATGCCCTGCAGCGTGTGCTGGACAGCATGCCGTACAGCCCGGCGATCATCAAAACAACGAGCTGGGACATCGTGGCCTGGAACCAAGCAGCGGTAGCGGTGCTCAACAATTTCCAGGAACTGGCGCCGGAGGATCGCAACGTGCTACGGCGGCTGTTCAGCGGCAAGGTTCCTGGCGAGTGCGAACATTGGGAGGTGGACGCACGGTTTTCTGTAGCGGTGTTCCGGCTGGATATGGCCCGCGCCGGAGACTGTGCCCAGGCCGAGGCACTGGCGGCTGAATTGCACGAAACCAGTGCAGATTTCCGGCGTTTCTGGGCAGATAACGAGGTGCGCAGCCACTGGGCGAGAACCAAGCGCATGACCCACCCGGTAGCCGGAAAGCTATCAATGGAGATGGCCGCATTCAGCGTGGAGGGTGCCGCAGGGCTCAGCATGGTGGTGTTCGCACCGTCCACAGCGGCGGATGAACGGGCGATTGCGGGGTTGATGAGGAAATAGGTGCCTCCCCGCCGTCATTGCGAGCGCAGCGTGGCAATCCATCTTAATCTAGCCGCGTCACGAAAGATGGATTGCCACGCTGCGCTCGCAATGACGCGTTGGAGCGGAGAAGGCCGGGGCAGCCAAAAAAACCGGGCACAGGGCCCGGTTCTTTATTCAATACAACGAGCAACTTACGCGAACGGCTCTTCGCCTTCGAGCTTGGTGCGGATCATCATGCGGCCGCATTCGGGGTCGTAGGTTTCGGCGCGGTGCATGGTGCCGGTGTTGTCCCAGATAATCAGGTCGCCCACTGACCATTCATGGCTGTAGGTGAACTGCTCGCTGGTGGCCCATTCGCGCAGGCCGTGGATCAGCAGCGCGCTCTGGTTGTGGTCCACGCCGACGACATGGTGCGAGGTACAGCCCAGCACCAGGGATTTACGGCCGGATTTATGCTTCCACACCAGCGGCAGTTCCAGCTCGCCAACGCGCTGGAAGCCTGTGAGCTTGGCCAGGCTGGGCTCGGACTCGTAGTAAAACAGCGAGGCCCAGGGGGCGTGCAGCACACGCAGGTTCTCGATCTCGGCCTTCTTTTCCTCAGGCAGAGCTTCGTAGGCGGCATAGGTGTTGCAAACGCCGGTATTGCCGCCCCAGCTCGCCGGCACTTTGCAGGAGAGCAGCGAGGCGAGAATGGGCACGTCGTTGCGGGTGCCGTCGATATGCCAGTACAGCGAACCCTTGAGGTATTCGGCGCTGGACGGGTTTTCCTTCACGTCGAGCGTGATCTTGGTCACTTCCTTATCATTACCGAAGCCCTCGGGGGCGAATGTGCCGAGGGTTTTGGTGAACGCGATCTGCTCTTCATCGGTGAACGAGATTTTGGGGAATACCAGCACGCCGCGCTGCTCAAGCAGTTCGCGGATTTCGGCGGCGTAGCCACCGCCCAGCAGTTCTTGCTTGCTGTTGAGGATACGTGTGCCGATGAGCGGCTTGATCTGTTCATGGACGAGAGCGGCAACAGGGGCCTTGGTGGCGGCAGACATAAGGAGAGCTCCTTTAATTATCCCGGTTATGATCCCGGTTATGGTCCCGGAGAGAAAGTCATGCTATCGTGTGTGACAGCAGAGGGGAAAAATCAAGGCTGAACAACGCCTCGCTGACCTTCATAGCGGGGCTTCCTAGCGGTCCCACATCAGCATGGCTCTCAGGCTTGGCATGCAACCCCTAAGGCAGACCAGTTAATTCGCGCTTAAGCGTGCTTAGGCAACCGCTCGCTGCCGGTCCCGGCAAACTGCGGCCAGGGGGAGGCTGGCGCCATCGCCCGCGCGCCGCACGCGCAGGTTTTTGGCATCCGTGCCCGGCGGCAAAGCGAAGAAGAAGGCGCATTGTCCATTGCCCTTGCCCGCGTCCTCAAGGTCCGCGCGATGGGCGCAGGCCAGACTGGTGCCCAGCAGGTTTGCCCCGGCCCAGATTTCCAGAACCACCGGCAGTTCGGCATGGTCCGTATCGATGGCCCAGCCGGCGACCCTCTCGCTGTTGATATCGTCGATCCAGCCTTCCAGCGAGCCTGCCGCTATCCCAACGCCCGCCAAAGCCACAACCGGGCGCAAGGCGGCTTCCAGCACCTCCCCCTCCAGCGGGCGCGGGGCGCAGAGCGAAACCTCCGGCGGTTCCACATAATCTGGATGCTGGGCGAAATATTCAGCGGCGTTGTCAAATTGCGCGCGCAGGCCTGGGCCGTCGGCAAAACTCTCGGACCAGCTGCCCTCGGCCATGAGGCAGTCATGCGCCGCCAGCTCGAACTGGAAATAGTCGATATCCCCCGCCGGCGCCGTATCCTGGGTCACAGTAACGCCGTTCACGAGGTGGCGGGCGAGGATGAGCACACCGCCCACCCGCATGGAATGGCCCGGGGAGACGAGCAGATCACGCACTGGCAGGCCCGCGCCCAATGCGCCGGCGCGGACCCGCACAGGCAAATTGCGCCGGTCACACTGGTGGTGGTCATGCTGCCGCTCATGCTGGCGGCGCGCAAAACTCTGCCGCCCCACCCAGCGGACCGGCTGCAGCCCGCCATTGCGTGTCACCACCAGATCACCAATGGCAATGTCCTCAACCAGGCGCTCGCCCAAGGCAGTGGCCAGCCGGGTGCCGCGCAGATAGCAGATGGCGTTGGTGGTGATATCCGTGCCGCCATTGCCGTCGCTGGTAACGGCAAAAGTCGTGCCGGGCACTTCATCCGCCACGGCGAGATGCAGCTCCCCGATCTCGCCATCGGCACCGAACAGGGTCAGCACGCCGGTACCGGCATCATAGGTGCCGGACGTCGCGAGCGTGCCGGTCAGGTCGATGGTATCGAGGCTGGTGACGCCATCGATCTGGATGCCGTTAAGAAGCCCGGAACTGTCGCCACCCAGGGTCCAGCTCGCGCCGGCATCGATGTTGATGGTCTCGAAGCCGGTGAACTGGCTGCCGATGCCGGTGATGCTGCCGGCGCTGGCGCCGGAGGTCAGCTCGATGATGTTCGTGTCACCCGCAAAGGCGGAGACGCTGCCGATGAAGCTGGCGCCATTGTCGATGATCAGGTCCAGCGCCGCCGAGGTGATGGTGACAGCCTCGCCGCCTGCCCCCTGGGCGCTCTCGATCAGCCCGCTGGTCTCGATGGTGACGCCGCCTGTCACCCCATAGGCCCAGATGCCGGCGGAATAGCCGTAATTGCTGGTGACTTTGGCGCCGATGATGACGCCAGAATTGCGGATATCGACGCTGTCGCCACCGTTGTCATAGATGCCGGCATAGCCCGCGCTGATATTCCCGGCATTGACGACCGTGGCATCGCCGCTGCCCAGCTCGATGCCGTCGCCGAAGTTCGGGTTATTCGTCAGCAATACGCCGCTGCTGGAATTGGAGACATAGCCGCCATTGGTCAGCTCTATATCGACAGCGCCGAATATAGTGCCGGTATTGGTAACGGTGCCAGGCAGATCACGGATATCGATGCCGGTGCCAGAGGTGCCGCCGGAGATCGTGCCATTGTTATTGGCGACATTGCCGCCGTATGCAAACTGCACGGCATAGCCAGTGGCACCGATAGAGCCGCTGTTCACCAGAGTGGTGGTGTTGGCATTGTACTGGAAGTTGTCGATCCCGAGGATGGCGGTGATATGCTCACCCTTCACGCCATTGGTGCCACCGTAGATCGACCCCGTATTGGTGAGGAGCCCGCCATCACGCAGATAGATGCCGTAATTATTGGAGGTGACATGGCCGGCATTGGTGACCGTGGCGAGCACAACGCCGGTCAGCGCGCCATAGCTCTCAGGGGCGCTGGGGGCGTTGATGGAGCCGGTGGAGGTAATGGTGAAAGGGGATGCATAGGCCCCGGTGGCGGTAAGGGTGATCGCGGCCGGCGCAGTGGAACTCAGCGTGTAGGTGCTCATGAAATCCCCCCAATTGATTTGGCTTTCTGCCGGACCGTGCCGTGCCTATTATCGTTCACAATACCGTTACCCGGATTTGATTGATTCGGTAAAGACACTTTGTTTTTGTGCGCCACAGCAAAGAGTCAAACGCCCGGGTGACCTGTTCGCTGGGCAAAGCAAAATCGCTTGCATGCGGCGCTGGCAGGTTTATTATGTTACTCACGAGGTTTATGTGTCACCAAGTAACACGAAACAGACCAGGGCAGGAGTAGAAAGATGAGTGCTATCACTGTGAAACCGCTGCGGGACGATCTTCCCTTCGGCGCGCGCGTGTCGGGGCTGACACCCGAGAACATCCACGATCCGGCCGTGCGCAAGCAGCTCAACGAGGTGTTCGAGGACCGCGGCATGATCGTGTTCGAGAATGTCGAACAGACCTCGCAATTTCAGGTCAATATCAGCGAGGTGTTCGGCCCGCTGAAAGACCATCCGGTGAAAATGGTGGAGCGCGTCAAAGGCGAACACCCCGGCGTCATCGCCATCCGCACCGACCCCAAGGCCGGCCGGGTGGAAATCGACGGCAAGGAGCTGCTCACCTGGCAGCCGTGGCATTTCGACCATAGCTACAATAACGAGTTGAACCGCGCCGGCGTGCTGCGCGCCGAAGTGCGTGCCCCCGAGGGCGGGCTGACCGGCTTTGCCGACGGCATTCAACTGTACAACAGCCTGCCCGCGCATATCCAGAAGAAGATGGATGATATGACAATCATCTACACGCTGGACCTGGACTATTCGCGCCAGCCCTACGGCCTGCCAAAGAATTTTAAGGAAATCATCGGCAAGGGCGCCGCTCTGGCCGAGGCCGCCAAATTATTCCCGCGCGCCTTGCACCCCGCCGTGTGGACCCGCAAAACCGGCGAGAAGGTGGCGCATGTCTCCCCCTACGGCCAGCGCGATGTTCTCGGGCTGAGCCACGAGGAAGGCTACAAGGCATTCGCCGAAGTATGGGATGCGGTGGAAGCCGCCATCACACCATTCTACCACCAGTGGGAACCAGGCGAGATGGTCATCTGGGACAACTGGCGCATGCTGCATATGGCAACCGGCTGCGACCCGAAATACGACCGCATCATGCACCGCACCACTATCGCGGGCGATTACGGCCTGGGGCGCTGGGAAACCGAGCCTAAAACAGCGGGTGCTCCGGCGGATGCTATGGCGTAAGAAAAAAGCAGCCGCTTTTTGAAAAAAACGGCGCCAAAAACTTTTGGAATTTAAGGCTCGCGGCTTCTGTTGCGGGCCTTAATTTTTGTGCTCTACGGATATGCCGTCGCGCCATTGGCGCAGCACTAAATAGCGACCGTGCAGTGCGCCGCGGTCTTGGTTGCCGAAGCCTAGAAGCGTGCCTTCGTGGCCTTCGGCGGCGGGTATAAATTTAATTTGTTCCAGCCCTTCCCTCACCCCTTCGCGTGTGCGTTCCGGCGCGCGGGCCAGGCCCTCCGCCATCAGCCGGCCGAGGTCGTAGCCTTTGGCGGCGTTGAGCGCGCCATGCGCCGGGATGCCGCGTTTTTGGCGCAAGGCGCTCAGTGTTTTGTTGTCATCGGCATGCATATCCACATAGGTCCAACCCTCGATGCGCTTGGCAAAATCCGGTGAATAGCCGCGTATGCCGGCGGTGTTCATGGCGCGCGGGCCAGACCAGCTGCCAAGGCCAAGTGCCACGGCGGGGGCGGCAATACCGAGGCCCAAATAGATGAAAGCGTCGGGCCGCGCATCCAGAATCTGCCCGGCTTCCGCCGTGCCTGTTTCGGCGAGCGGGGCGATGGAGGCGGTAGCACAGATGTTCAGGCCCAGGATCTCGGCTTCCATCTGAAAAAACTGCAGATGGCGGCGGCCGATGGGCGAACGGTCGTAAATAATACCCACGCGCTGCGCGCCGAGCGCGTACATGTGCTGGGCAAGGACGATGGATTCATCCTCATGCGAGCCGACCTGCAGATGGAACATATAATTGCTCCGCGCCCGCTCCGTCCCTGCCCAGTTAATGGTGGGGATGCGGTGTTTCTCCGCGCAGGGCGTGGCGACGAGCGCGTTGTCGCCGATGGCGGGGCCCACGATGAGCAGCACATCCTGCTCAGCCAGCGCGGCAAAGGCGTGTTCCACCGCGGCGGCCGTGCCGGTGGGCAGGCCGAGGCCCCAGCCATGGATAAACTCCACATCACGGTCGAGCCGCCCGTTGCCGATGAGTTCTTCGGCCGCGTAACGCAGCCATGGCTCGATGTTGACGGGACCTGGCGACCCAGACGCCATGTCGTTGAGGATGCCAATGCGCAATGGGGCTGTCATGCGTTTCCTGCCTGTTTTGCAACAAGGCTAGCGCGCCGCGCCCGGTTAGCCAAGCGCTTGCCTGGGGGCGGTTTTACTGCCTATGGAAAAAGCCATGGAGATGATCGATTGGGTGGCAGGCGACGTTACGGGATTGCAAATTCCGGGGCATATCGCAGCATTACAGGCACGGGCTGAGGATTTTCTGACAGAAGCGTTCCGCGCGAGCGGGGCGCTGGCGGCGGATAATGCGGTGACCGGGATTACGCGGTTTGATGAACTCACCGTGGGCGGCACCGGGTGCAAGCTGATTTTATCCATCACCT
The DNA here is from genome assembly GCA_026224875.1 of Acidocella sp. Classification (GTDB taxonomy): domain Bacteria; phylum Pseudomonadota; class Alphaproteobacteria; order Acetobacterales; family Acetobacteraceae; genus Acidocella. The sequence goes on along the minus strand of JAMFRU010000037.1, from coordinate 12,101 downwards.
ACGCCTACCCACAGGCAGGGTTACCATGCGATTTGTTTGTGAAATTTTCACGGGATTTTACCAACCCGCACCGCGACCGATCGCGCTATATGCTCGATGCCGAAGTGCGATTCGCGCTGCTGTCCCGCGAGCCTGGCTTTCCCATCGTGGTACCGTTATGCGTGTTCGCCGATTACCATGCTGAATCCGGCACGGGGCTTCTGATCACCGAGCGGATTGCCTACGGGCGCCATGGCATAGAGCCGCATTACGCAAAATGCTTCGACCAGGAACTGCCGGACCCGCTGGCGCATTACCAGGCGCTGGTAACCACGCTGGCACGGCTGGCCGGCACGCATAAAGCCGGGCGCATGCCGGCGCGCACAGATGCGCTGTTCCCGTTCGATGCAGCAGATACGGCCACGCGCGACCGCATCCCCTACACCGCGCAGCAATTACAGAACCGCGTGGCGCGCTATGCGGTATTCGCCGAAAATTTCCCACAGATGCTGCCCGCCAATATCCAGGCTCCAGAGTTTATAGCGCGGTTGCGGGATGAGGTGGTACGGTTTTCCGAACACGAGTCTGAAATCCAGGCATTTTTGCAAAGCGAGCCGGATTTTATCGCCCTGTGCCATTGGAACGCGAATATCGATAACGGCTGGTTCTGGCGGAGCAAAAACGGCACGCGCGAATGCGGCCTGCTGGATTGGGGGCGTGTCGGGCAAATGAGCATAGCCCGCACTTTGTACGGCGGGTTAAGCGGCGCGGAGCCCGCATTCTGGGCAGCGCATGTGGATAATCTGCTGGCGTTGTTCGCGGCGGAATATCAGCGCTGCGGCGGCCCGGCAATCGATGTAGCGGTGCTGAAAACCCATGTCGATCTCGTCACCGCGACGATGGGGCTGGCCTATATGATGGACGTGCCGCCAATCGTGCAGTTGGAATTTCCCGGCCTCACCGAAATCACCGGGCCGGACGATCCACGCTTCCTCGCCAACGAGAACGCGCGCGTGATGTTGCACATGCTGACGATGTTTCTAAACCGCTGGGAGACACAGGATTTTGGCGCGGTGCTGACACTAGTGCTGGCTAATTAATGCGCGTCCAGCTCGCGTTTTTGCAAACAACACCGAGCAGAACGCAACCGCTTGTATGCATGCTGGCTGCTTGCAGCGTGATCGTCATGGAGAAATGCAGCTTGCGCCGCACATCATAGGCCTGGAATTTCAGCACCGCATCCGCGGCGGGTTGCAGGGTGAGGATAAGCCTGTCCCCCACATGCTCCTTGCCATTGGGGTTTTTCACCCAGGTATTCACAGCGCAATAATCCGCGCCGCACGGCGCAATATCGATGCGCGTTCCGCCATCATCGCGCGCCCAGTTGCCGCTCAGCTGTTGCATCCCCAACGCACCGGTTGAAGCCGCCCCCGCCATCAAAGGCGCCATCAACAGGCCCGCCACCAGCCAGCTCGCAACCAGCCAGAATATGCGGGGCGCCGTCATCGTCCGTCCTGTAATGCCATGGCCGGGATCACCTCCGGTTAGATGAAGAAACCCTTTCTACGATCAAACCGGGCGAATGGATCACTTGCGCAGCAGGCGGCGAAACAACCCTTGCGGCGGCGTAAAACCATCCTCAACCGATCCAGCGGGGGCGGCCTCATCGCACCATTCCCGCCACATGCCGCGATAGGCATTCTCCAACTGGCGGGTAAACATCTTGCCGTCGCACAAAGCCGATGCCGCCATGCGCCGGCGCTGCGCGGCCCGGTGCTCCGCCAGCCGCCCTTTGTCCTCGGCCAGAGCGGCGGCGGCGTGGATGTAATCCCCCGGCGCGCGCGCCACCCATTCCATGCGGCCGATGCTGCGCAGAAAACCCAGCGTCTGGCGGGACGCGGCACCGGCGCCGGGCATGGTCACCACCGGCAGGCCCATCCACAAGGCCTCGCAACTCGTAACACCCCCGGAGAACGGAAACGGGTCGAGCGCGATATCGATATCGCCATATTCCGCCAGCATGAGTTCATGCGCCGATGCACCGCGCAGGATCAGCCGCTCGGGCGCGATCCCACGCGCCGCGAAAGCCGCGGTGATCTCCTGGCGCGTCTGGGCATTGTCCAGCGTCTTCCATTTGAGCAGCAGGCGCGCGCCATGCACGGCCTGCAGCACCTGCGCCCAAAGGCGGATAACCTCGGGCGTGACTTTCGCCAGATTGTTGAAACTGCCGAAGACAGTGCCCGTACCGGTAAGCGACGGCGGTGCTACCGGTACCGGCGCGTAATCCGGCGGCTCGTAGCAGAAACGGCGTGGCAGATGGCGTACGCGCTCGCTATAATGCGCCTCCTGGCCTAGCGGAATCGTATCGGCGTCAGAAATAATATAATCCATGGCCGGCAGGCCGGTCGTGCCCCAAAAACCAAGCCACGTGGCCTGCACCGGTGCGGCGCGCCCGGCGAACAAGGCCAGGCGGTTGCCATTGGTGTGGCCCGATAGATCGACCAATATGTCGATGCCGTCCTCGATGATTTTTACCCCCACGGCATCATCCGCAAGGCCAGTGATCTCGCGCCAGTGATGTACCGTAGCGCGCAGCCTGTCCGTCACATCATCCACAACCGGACTGTTGCTATAGCAGAATATTTCCACGCATTCGGCATCATGATTGGCGAGCACGGGGAGCAGAAAATCCGTGACGGTGTGGCGATAGAAATCACCAGAGACATAGCCGATGCGCAGGCGCCGTCCGGGGGAGGTTGGGTTGGCGAAAGAGGCGCGCGGGCGCGGTGCGATATGCGCGGCGAAACGCCGTGCCGCCCGCAGGATGCGTGCCGCGTCATTGCCCTGCTGGTAGTGCAGGCACATCATCAGGTTGGAATGCGGCTTGGTGTAATCGGGCTTGAGTTCTATCGCGGTCTCATAGGCGGCGATGGCGGCATCGTAGCGCCGCAGGGCCTGCAGGGCGGTGCCGCGGTTGTAATGTGCCGTGGCCTGCTCAGGATTTATCCGCAGCGCCGCATCATAGGCGGCAAGCGCGGTCTCGGCCCGGCCCAGGCTCATAAAGGCGCTGCCGCGATTGGCGATGGCATCGGCATGACCGGGCTGCAGACGCAGGGTGCTGTCATAGGCGCTGATGGCGGCCTCAAAACGGCCGAGCTGCAGCAGGCCGTCGCCCAGCCGGAAATACCCCGCGGCGTAATCCGGCCGCAGGCGGATGGCCGCTTCCAGTGCCGCAACCCCCTCCTCCACCCGGCCCAGCCGCAGCAGCGCCCGGCCACGATGCGACACGGCATCGGCATTATCCGGCCGCAGGGCGATGGCCTCCTCATAGGCCACGAGTGCCTCCTCGACGCGGGACAGATCCATCAAGGCGATGCCGTGGTTATAATGCGCCTCGGCATAATCGGGCTGTAATTGGATGGCTTGCGCATAGGCGGCGGCGCAATCCTCGAACCGCTCCAGGGCCTGCAGCGCATTGCCGAGGTTGCAGTGATAGGTGGCGAATGCCGGGCTGATCGCGATGGCCGCGGAAATCATTTCCAGGGCCGTTTCGTGCTCCCCGCTTTGCAGCGCGATCACGCCGAGCAGATGCAGCGCGTCGGCCTGGGCCGCATCCATGGCCAGCGCCTGCTGGTAGCAGCGCTTCGCCGCTTCGAGCTGCCCATCCTGATGGTGCCGCAGCCCTGCTTCCAACGCCGCCCGCACGGTGATCTTGTCAGACATAAAATATGTGCCGGGTGTCTTTTGACATTTGGTGCCTCAGGCGGCCGGTGCCTTCAGCCGCTCCCTAAACGCCTTCCGCAGCTTCGTAATCTTCGGCACGATCACCGCCTGGCAATACCCCGACCACGGGTTGTTCACAAAATAATCCTCATGCTCCGCCTCGGCCGGATAAAAGATCGTGAGTGGCACCACCTGGGTAACGATTTTCCCCCAATGCGGCTCAAACTCCACAATCGCCGCTTCGGCCGCCGCTTTCTGCTCCGGCGAGATGTAGAAAATCGCGGAGCGGTATTGTGTCCCCACATCGCCGCCCTGGCGGTTCAGTGTCGTCGGGTCGTGGATGGTAAAGAACACGCGCAGCAAATCGGCAAAACTGATCACGGCAGGGTCGAACTCCACCCGCACCACCTCGGCATGGCCAGTCGTGCCAGAGCACACAGCTTTATACGTAGGGTTGGCAGTCTCCCCCCCCGCATAGCCAGATTTAACCGCGCTCACGCCCGCCAACTCATCATAAGCCGCCTCGAGGCACCAAAAACACCCGCCGGCCAATACAGCAATCTCAGACATGCACGCCTCCCATCTCACATAACATCGCCCAATGCTCGGCACTTACCGGGCCCACGGAGAGGCGCGACTGGCGCAGCAAAGCCATATCCGTAAATCTGGTGTCCAGTTTTATGGCAGCAAGGGTCACCGCATGTTTCAGGGGCTTAAACGCCTTCATATCCACACACACCCAGCCGCCGGCCTCGGCCGTGGGGTCCGGGTAGGCCTCCTTGGCCACTTTCACGATACCGACAATCTCCTTGCCGATATTGGAGTGGTAAAAGAAGCAAAAATCCCCCTTTTTCATGGCCTTCAGGTTGAGCTTGGCGGTGTGGTTGCGCACACCGGTCCAGGGCTCGATGCCGTTGGCCACCTGCTGGTCCCAGGAGAAGGCATCGGGTTCGGATTTGATCAGCCAGTAATTCGTCATGGCGTAACTGTAACGCAAACCCGCGCGGCTTCAAATCAGCCCGGCCGGGCGGCATATTTCGTAGAAGCCGCATCGTTCGTCGCGGTCGCGTGAAGACGCATAAACCATGCGCTCGCCCGCCGCCGCCATGCCACAGGCTCGCATCACGGCAAAGGAGGCAGCATTCTCCAACTGCGCCCCGGCTTCGATTACCTCCAGCCCCAGCCGGGTAAAGCCGGCCTGGATCAGGGCGCGCGCAGCCTCGCCGGCATAGCCATGGCGGTGATAGGACGTGCCCAGCCAATAGCTCAGCGCAGCACGGCCCGGGCTCTCGGGAATCCTGTACAGGGCCACCCAGCCCGCGAGCGCCTGGCTGTCCCGCAGCGTAATAACGCAGGGCAATGCATCGCCCCGGGCAGCGGCGGTCCGCACGGACTCGATCCGTTGGCGTGCCATCTGCGGGGTGAAGGGGCAAGGCCAAGAGGCAAGGCCCTGGCTCACGAAAGGGGTCATCAGGGCAGAAAGTGCCGATGCATCATGTAACGCGGGGGCGCGCATATGCAGGCGGGCGGTCGGCAGCGGGGCAAACAAGTCAACAGGCATGGCCGATCCTAAGTGTGGCGCGGCGCCGGCGCCAGAGCCGCAGCGGCAGCCTTCAAATCGCGCCGCTTATGGCCTATGGGGGTGGCATGAACGAGGATGTCCTGGCTGTAACACGCCCACTCAAATCCGGCGGCTGGCTGCATTATCTGGCCAATCCGGCGCGGTTTATGCGCGTCGCGGTGCCCACCCTGCCCTGGCTGGCCGGGGTGGCGCTGCTGTTGTGCGTGGTGGGCATAGTCTGGGGCTATGCCATCGCCCCGGCCGATTGGGAGCAGGGCGATGCCGCGCGCATCATGTATGTGCATGTCCCGGCGGCCTGGGTGGCCATGGCGGGCTATGCCGCACTCGCCGTGTGCTCGCTGCTCTCCATCATATGGCGGCACCCCCTGGCCGATATCGCAGCCGAGGAGATCGGCCCCGTTGGCGCCGGGTTTACCGCGGTGTGCCTGGTCTCAGGCTCGCTCTGGGGCCGGCCGATGTGGGGCGCCTACTGGGTATGGGATGCGCGGCTGACCTCGGTGCTGATCTTGTTCTTCCTGTATCTTGGGCATGTCGCGCTCATCCGCGCGTTTGATAACAAGGCGCATGGCTACCGGGCCGCGGCGATTCTGGCACTGGCCGGGGCGGTAAACCTGCCGATCATCGTGTTCTCGGTGCAATGGTGGAACACGCTGCACCAGGGCAATACGTTTTCCATCTCGGGTGGATCGAAAATCTACATCACCATGCTCTATCCGCTGCTTATCTCCACACTCGGGTTTTATCTGGCATTCATCGCCATGGTGGTGGCGCGGGTGTGCGCGGCGATTTGCGAGCGCAAAACAGCGAGCGCCCTACTGGCGGCAGCGGAGCGATGAGCATGAACCCCTGGCCCTTCATCAACGGCGCTTACGGCGTTTCGGTGGTTTTTCTCATCGCCGCCGGCTGGCAGAGTTTTGCGCGCTACCGCCGGGCGCGAAAACGCATGGCCCAGGCGGAAAAACTCTAGCATGCGCACCCCCAAAAAACGGCGGCTGTATCTGGTACTGGCCTGCGGCCTGTGCTTCTCGGCGGCCGTGGCTCTGAGTCTGGCGGCGTTTTCCTCGTCCCTCACCTATTTTCTCTCGCCGCGCCAGGTGGTGGCCAAACCGCCGGCGCCGGGCCAGAGCTTCCGCCTGGGCGGCGTCGTCGAGGCCGGGAGCGTGGCAACCACCTTGGCGGGCGAAACACCAACCACGCATTTTGTTGTAACCGACGGCCGCGCCGCCGTGAATGTAACGTTCACAGGCGTGCTGCCGGATCTGTTCCGCGAGGGCCAAGCGGTTGTCGCCATCGGCTCGATGGGGCCACGCGGCAGTTTCGTGGCCGATGAAGTGCTGGCCAAGCATGGCGCCGCTTACATGCCGAAGGATGTTGAGCAATCGCTGAAAGAGGCCGGAAAATGGGATCCGAAATTCGGCCCGCCACCCGATGCAAACTCCTGGAATACGATGCAAGTGAAGGCCGGCTCATGAGGGTTTTTACCACCTTCGTGCTCCTAGCAGCCGTGGCTTGCGGTTCCCAAGCTTTGGCGCAGCAGCGGCTAAGTTACGAACCGGCGAAAGTACAGCTATCCGGCATTGTAATCACACAGCATTTTTACGGCCCACCGAACTTTGGCGAAGATCCAAAAACGGACCAGAAAGTGCAAGTGCTGGAGCTGAAACTGGACGCGCCGGTGGATGTAATCGCTATTCCGCCCACGGGCATCGGCAAAGACACCTATGCGCACCGAGGGGCGGACGCTGAATCGGCCTACAACGTAAAGCGCATCGGGCTGGTGGATGTGCAATATCCGGCGCATAATCTGGATGCATATCTGGGTCGGCGCGTTGTGGTGAGCGGGGTCCTGTATCACCAGGACAATGCCCTGCAATATACCACCATACTGCTTGAGGTGGATAAGATATCCCCTGCGAGGACGACGCCGTGATCCCCGAACTCGGGCATTTCGCGCTGGCCCTCGCCGTGGCAATTGCCTTCGCGCAAGGCGTGGTCGGCATCTTCGGCCCTTCCCTGCAAGACCCACGGGCGCTGGTCGCCGCCCCTGCCCTCGCCTGCAGCCATTTTCTCGCCATTGCCGCGGCATTCGCCGCCCTGGTCTGGGCCGGTGTGGTATCCGATTTCACGGTGGAAAACATCGCGGATTTTTCCTCCGCCGCGGTGCCGCTGATGTACCGCATCTCGGGCGTATGGGGGAACCATGACGGCTCGATATTGCTATGGTGCCTGATCCTCTCACTCTGCGGGCTGGCCGTCGCACTGTTCGGCGGTGAGCTGCCCGCCAGCCTGCGGGCGCGCGTTCTGGGCGTACTGGGGCTGGTCTCCGGCGGGTTCCTGCTGTTCACCCTCACGGTATCGGACCCGTTCACCCGCCTATGGCCGCCGCCGCTGGACGGCGCCGGCATGAACCCAATTCTGCAGGACCCGGGCCTGGCCTTCCATCCACCAATTTTATACACCGGCTATGTCGGGTTCTCCGTAGCATTCGCCTTCGCCATCGCAGCACTCATCGAGGGCAAGGTGGATGCCGCGTTCGGGCGCTGGGTGCGGCCCTGGGCGCTGGTGTCCTGGTGCTTCCTCACCAGCGGCATCGCGCTCGGCAGCTGGTGGTCCTATTACACGCTCGGCTGGGGCGGCTACTGGTTCTGGGACCCGGTGGAAAACGCGTCTCTACTCCCCTGGCTCACCGGCACGGCGCTGTTGCATTGCGCCATCGTGGTGGAAAAGCGTGAAGCCTTAAAAGCCTGGACGGTGCTGCTGGCCATTGCCACGTTCTCGCTCTCGCTCACCGGCACGTTTCTGGTCCGCTCGGGCATTCTCAACTCGGTACACAGCTTTGCCGCCGCGCCGGACCAGGGGCTGTTCATCCTAGCCCTACTGGGGCTCACCATCGGCGGCTCCCTGCTGCTGTTTGCCATACGCGCCCCAGTGCTGGCGGCGGCGGGAATTTACGCGCCGATCAGCCGTGAATCCGCGCTGGTGCTGAACAACGTGTTTCTATGCGCCATTGCGGCGGTGGTGTTTACCGGCACGCTCTATCCGCCATTCGCGAATTTACTGTTCGGCATTCAGCTTTCCGTAGGCGCGCCTTTCTTCAACCAAACCGTGCTGCCGTTAGCGGTACCCATCATCATCACAATGGCATTCGGCCCACTGCTGGCCTGGAAGCGTGCGGATTTCTACCCCGTGGTACAGCGGCTGTATCTGGCCGGTGGCGTCGCGGCAGTGGTGTTCCTGGCAGTGGCGGCAAACCGGCATATTATTGCCGCCCTGGGGCTGGCAGGCGGCGCCTGGGTGGTGGCAGCGGGGTTTACCGACCTCGCCCAGCGCGTAAAACTGTTCCACATGCCGCTGGGCCAATCCACCGCGCGGTTTTTCGCTTTGCCGCGCGCCGCCATAGGTGCCGCCGTGGGGCATATCGGCTTTGGCATCACCGTGCTCGGCATCGCCGGCATGACACTGGCCGTGCAAAGCGTGGTGGTGCTCCAGCCCGGGCAATCCACGCGGCTAGGCGGCTATGTATGGACCCTGACGGGCATGCATGACGCACCAGGCCCGAATTTCACCCAACGCGTCGCGGATATAACGGTTGCCGACAACAACGGTATATTTCTGCACCTGCACCCCGCCCGCCGGTTTTTCGCGGCACAGAAAACCATCACCAACGACGCCGCCATCCACACCAACGGGTTTCAGGATCTCTACGCCGTATTCGCCGCCGAACCCGCCGGCGGCGGCGCGGAACTGCGCCTGAACGACCACCCCATGGCGCCGGAAATCTGGCTCGGCGGCCTCATCATGGCGTTCGGCGGATTTTTATCGCTCTCCGACCGGCGCCTGCGCGTAGGCGCCCCAGCACGCAAAAAAGCGGCGCTTAAAAAGCAGACGGACGCGGTGGCAACATGAGCCCCCTGCGGCGCCGCCTGATGTTCGGTGTACCTCTGGCACTGGCGGTAGCCGGCGGCGAGGGTTTTTACATTCTACTCCGCCGCATGCAGACCCAAAAATACGACCCGCATGCTTTGCCCTCCCCGCTCATCGGCAAGCGCCCGCCAGCATTTACCCTCCCCGGTGCCGCCGGCATGGCGGGTTTCACAAACACCGACATCGCGGCACCACCCAAGCCAATGCTGGTCAACTGGTTCGCCTCCTGGTGCATCCCCTGCGCCGAGGAAGCCGCCATGCTCGGCCGGCTCGCTCAACAGGGGCTCGATATCTGGGGCATCGCCTACGAGGATGACACGCGGAATCTGGCACAGTTTCTGGCCACGAACGGCAACCCCTACCGCCGCATCGCAGCCGATGCGGACGGCACCACCGCCATAAACTGGGGTGTGTACGGCGTGCCGGAAACCTATTTCATCGACAAAACCGGCATCGTGCGCTGGCGCTACGCCGGTGCGCTGACGGATGACATCGTGACCTCGACGCTGAACCCGCTATTGGCGAAATACGCATGAGGCGCCTGATATTTTTACTCCTCCTGCTCCCGGCTTTGGCCCTGGCGCAGGACATGGTAACGCGCGATGGCGTAACCTTGACCCAGACGCAGGAAACGCGCGCGGAAAACATCGGCGGCCAATTGCGCTGCCTCGTCTGCCAGAATGAAAGCATCGAGGATTCCAACGCCAAGCTCGCCGGGCAATTGCGCTCCATCATCCGCACCCAGGTGGTGCAAGGCGTGCCGGACAAAAGCATTTTGCAATACATGGTGCAGCGCTATGGCATTTTCGTGCTGCTGAAACCGCCAGTCTCACCATTCACTTTCATGCTCTACGCCATGCCGGTTCTCGCATTGCTGGTCGGGTTCTCCGCATTCTGGTTCGGCCGCCGGAAAACAGGCGCCCCCGCGCCCCTGAATGCCGACGAAGCCGCAAGGCTAGAGGTTCTGATAAACGAATGATTTATGTGTACATGCTAGCTGTGGCTTTACTGCTCACAGCACCACTTGCCCTGGCACTGCGCAAACCCAAAACCGTGCAAAACCGCCGCGAAGCAGCACTCACCCTGCACCGCGCCCAGCTGGTGGAACTGACGCGCGACATCGAGGACGGCCGCATCGGCACACCCGAATATGCAGCCGCAAAACTAGAAGTGGAGCGGCGCCTGCTCGCGGCTGACGCCAGCGCCACGCCGGCGCTCAACGGTGATGCCCGGCTGCTGCTAATCGTCACGATGATCGCTCTGCCCATCGCCGCCTTTGCCTTGTACCTGCCGGGCAGCACGCCAGGCGCGCCCTCCGCCCCGCATGCGCAATGGGTGGCGCAGCAGGCAGCGCGCAACGCGCAGCTCGGCCAGTTCATCAACATGCTGAGCGCGCATCTCGCCACCATCGACCCCAATTCGGTAAACGCCAGCCAGGGCCAGGCATATCTGGCAGAGGCTCTGGCCGAACAGGCCGGCACGGTCACGCCCCAGGCACTGGCCTTGTTCCAACAATCTCTGGCGCATGCACCAGCCGATGCCAGCTGGCGCGGGCTGGATATACAACGGATCGCCGACGCACAAGCCGCGGCACAATAGGAGATTGCGATGAGCGAAGATGAAAAGCCAAAGGTAGAGCCCGCGAAAAAACCAGAGCCTCCGAAAATGCCAAAGGAGATCGGCGGCCCCAAAGGCCCGGAGCCCACGCGCTACGGCGATTGGGAGCAAAAAGGAAGGTGTACTGATTTTTGACCCCCTATCTTTACCTGATGCTGGCAATCTTCGCTGAAGTCTCGGCCACCTCAGCGCTCAAAGCCTGCAACGGCTTCACCAGGCTCATCCCATCCCTGATCGTGGTCGTCGGCTATTGCATCAGCTTCTACTCGCTATCGGTGGTGGTACGCTTTATGTCGCTCGGCTACGCCTATGCGCTGTGGTGCGGCATCGGCATCGTCGTAATCGTCGCGGTGGGATACTTCTACTATCGCCAGCCGGTCGATATCGCGGGACTATGCGGCGTCGGGCTGATCATGGCCGGGGTCGCGGTGCTGAACATCTTCTCGAAAATGTCGGTTCACTAAGAGGTTGTTTCAAAAGCTACACTGGAGGCCGTCTAGCGGCGATTTGCTCCGCGAGCCTGCCCCCGCGAAAGCGGGGGGCGCGCCATCTAACGCCAAGCTGACAATAGTTTCATTTGCCTGATGGCTGCACCGCCCCCAGCTAATCGTTACAACGTCCAGTAACAGCACAGAGGAACAGCTGATGAAATCTCCCGTAGTGGCCATTATAGGCGCCATTATCGTCCTTATTGTCGTATTTTTCGCCGTGCCTGTCATCGCCGGTGGCAGCACGAATATCTGCCAGGACGTGGAATCGCATGACGTGAGCAAGACCGCCTCCAACGTCGCCGGTAACAACTCCGGCGTGGTATATAATGTCATCAACTCCGTCGGCCAGGTAGGCGCCACGGGCGCCGCGGAAAAGGCGAAGACGGCCAACGACAACCCGAACACGCCGAGCGTTATCAGCTGCGCCGGGGATTGGTGGCAGTCGCTGTAAGAACACCTTGCCCGCACCTCTGCCAAACGGCCACGCCCAGTGCAGACTCAGTACTGGGCGTGGCCGGTTGCGGTGGATTTGAGATGCATCACTTATTGTAGTCAATTGTGCCGCCAAGCCAGCCTGGATGGCAACTCGGCCAGGTTCCATTTGCCCATGCCAGAAGTTCGGGAGGCATTTTATGAAATGCGTCACCCAAGAAGCTTATGTAATACCAGTCATCGCGGTCACTGACTCTTTGGGCGATTCCCAATTTTGTTTGGCTGTGATTCACTGAGGCGCGCCGATTCGGGTGCGGGAGGTGGGTATGGGTCGGCCGATTGAGATCACGAAT
>JAMFRU010000036.1 GCA_026224875.1 Acidocella sp. | reverse complement strand
TTTGGGAAGGGGATGCCCTGCACGGGCTTTCAACGCGTATGGTGTGGAGGGCATCCCCTTCCCAAACCCGGGTGGGATCCAAGGGCCCTTCGGCCCTTGGCGGGTCCAGGGCAGAGCCCTGGCCTTTCCGTGGAACGCCCCCGTCCTTAGTGGCCGTTTTCGGCCGGTGGTCGATATTGTGGCCAGTGCTGGGCATTGGAGTGCGTTGCGGCTGGTGGCGGGACGCGGCAAAGCTGGCGGCCGATACATAGAAACGCAAATCAAGGGAGGCACCGGAATGGCAACCTATTTTGTTACTGACGAACTTATTGAGGAAGCGCAGCGCTCCACTGGGTTGGAGCGTTTTGATAGCCAGTCTTTCCGCGAGGGGTTGGATGTTATTGTGCAGGACGTTAACCAGGGCGAGGAGCGGCCGCCGCAGCTGCTGGGCCGGCTGCGTTATGGGCTGGTGAAGGCGCTGTCTGACCGGCTGAAGGTTACCGCGGCACTTGAGGCCCGGCCTGAGCTGCTGACGAAGCCCATTACCCGCCCGGTTTTCGTTTTTGGCGTGCCGCGTACCGGCACCACTTTGCTCAATAATTTGCTGGCCGCCGACCCTAACCGCCGCTCGCCCCTGAAATGGGAGCTGGACGACCCGGTGCCGCCGCCTATCGCCGATGAGCTGTATACCGGCCCGCGTGCTTTGGCCGCGTTGGAGATGGACCGCAAAATTCAGGAGATGGCCCCGGATGCTGGCAAATATTACCGTGGTTCCGCCATCTATCCGCATGAATGCGTGTGGATTTTGGCGCATGATTTCCGCACGCTGATGTGGGAGTCGGCCGGCAAGCTGCCGCTTTACCGCGAATGGTATTTCTCGGCCGACGCCACACCGGCTTACGAATATCACAAGAAATTCCTGCAACTGCACCAGGCCGAGGCTCCCGGCATCTGGAACCTGAAAATGCCGTCGCATATTCTCAACATTGAGACGCTGCTGAAAGTATACCCGGACGCCAAGCTGGTCTGGACGCATCGCGACCCCTACGCCGCCACTGGCTCGCTCTGCAGCCTCATCAAGCTCGGGCACATGGCCTATATGGGCAAGGTCGATTACGAATGGCTGGGCGAGGACTACCCCTGGCAGGCCGCCGAGCACGCCAACCGCGGCATGGCCTCGCGCGACAATATCGGCGAGGACCGCATCATCGACGTGCATTACGCCGATATGATGCGCGACCCGATCGGCACGGCCCGCAAGCTCTACGCCGCCCTGGGCGACGAGTTCACCCCGGAAGCGCAAGCCGGGATACAGGTCTGGGTGGACGACAACCCGCAGGACAAGTTCGGCCGCCACGAATACAAACTCGCGCAATTCGGCCTGACCAAGGAAAAACTGGAACCAATGTTCGCGGAATACCTGCGCAGGTACCCCATCGAGATGGAAGGCTGAAGAAAAAGCAGCCGCTTTTTTGTAAAAAAGCGGCGCAAAAAACTTTTGAAAATGGCGCCCTACACCAGCAGGGCGCCATTTTTTGTCAGGCTATGGTGAACTGCACGTCCACTGTTTTATGAATGGCGTTGGAGTAGGGGCAGACGATATGTGCTTTCTGCACCAGTTCTTCCAGTACGCCTTTTTCGATGCCGGGTGAGGTGATGGTCAGTGCGGCGGTGATGCCGAAGCCGCCGCCATCTTCGCGCGGGCCGATGCCGATATCGGCGCTCACCTTGGTCTCGCTGGAGAGCGTCACTTTCTCCTTGCCGGCGACGACTTTGAGCGCGCCGAGGAAGCAGGCGGAATAGCCGACGGAGAAAAGCTGCTCCGGATTGGTCCCGGAGGCGCCGTCACCGCCGAGTTCCTTGGGGGTGGAGAGTTTTACGTTGACCTTGCCGTCATCTGTGGCGCCCTCGCCGGTACGTCCGCCGGTGGCGTGGCCGTGTGCTGTGTATAAAACCTTTACCATATTTTCTAATCCCTCATGAGGTTGCCACCGGCATGTGGCCCCTGGAAGGCTTAGCGCAAGGTGGCGCAGAATTGCGCGATGCGGGCGCAGGCGGTGCTCAGCACCTCGGCGGAGGCGGCGGTGGAGATGCGGATATGCGGGCTCATGGCGAAAGCCGAGCCCTGGACCACGCCGACATAGGCTTCTTCCAGCAGCGCCATGGCGAAATCCTCGTCCGAGCCAAGCTTGCGGCCCCCTGGCGTGGTCTTGCCGATGCATTGTGAAATCTCGGGGAAAACGTAGAAGGCGCCTTCTGGCCGATGGCACACTACCCCTGGGGCCTGGTTCAACGCCGCCACCACAATGTCCCGCCGCGCCTGATATTCCGCCGCGCGTTCGCTGAGGAAATCCTGCGGCCCCTGCAATGCCGCCAAAGCCGCGGCCTGGCCGACGGATGAAACACCGGAGGTCGCGGTTGCCTGCACCACGGTACATGCTTTCATCACCTCGGCCGGACCAAAGCACCAGCCGACCCGCCAGCCGGTCATGGCATAGGTTTTCGACACGCCGGACATGGTGATCACCCGGTCGGCCAAATCAGGTGCGACGCCCAGAAGGGTTACGTGCTTGCGGCCGTCGAACAGCAGATGCTCGTAGATATCGTCCGACAGCACCCAGACATGGGGGTACATCCGCAGTACGCCGGCCAGTGCCGTGAGTGCTTCGGCGCTGATCGCGGCACCCGAGGGATTATTCGGGTAGTTGAGGAGCAGCAGTTTGGTGCGGCTGGTGATCGCCCGCTCAAGTGCTTCCGGTTGCAGGATGAACCCATCCTCCTGGCGGCAGGGAGCGAACACCGGCGCGGCACCGGCGAATTTCACCGTCTGCTCATAGCCGGCCCAGGATGGGGCAGGGATGATCACCTCGTCTCCGGCCTCCGCCAGCGACATCACCACGTTGAAGATGGCCTGCTTGCCGCCGTTGGTGACGAGCACATCGGCCGGGCGCACGGCTACGCCATGTTCACGGGTAAATTTTTCCGCCACCGCCGTGCGCAAAGCCTCAATTCCGCCCAGCGCCGGGTATTTTGTCTCGCCGCGTTGTGCCGCAGCGTTTGCCGCCTCCACCACATGCGCGGGCGTAGGGAAATCCGGTTCGCCGAGGGAGAGGGAGATCACCTCATGCCCCGCCGCGCGCAACGCTCTCGCCTTGGCGGCCATGGCAAAAGTAGCGGCAAGTTCGGTACGGCTGACTCTGGCTGTTAAAATCGACATGCCAGCGTGTTACCCAGCCTTACCCCAGCCGGGCAAGTGCGCTCTCGTCAATGCAGATCGCGCTACGCGTTTAGGCGCTGGCAGGGGTGCTCAGCGTGGCGGCCACCTGCTCCGTCTGGCGCAGCAGCCGTAATACATTGCCGCCCCAGATTTTCGCGATCTCCTCGCGCCCGTAGCCGCGCCGCACCAGTTCGGCGGTTAAATTCGGCGCCTGGCCGATGTGCATAAAACCCTTCACGCCGCCGCCGCCGTCAAAATCCGTGCCGATGCCAACGTGATCGACCCCCATGCGCTTCACCGCATAATCGATATGGTCGGCGATATCCGCCACCGTCACATCGGTGGTACGCGCGCGCGCTTTCAGAAAATTCGAGACCATGGTGATCTGCACCAACCCGCCGGTTGCCGCGATCAGCTCCAGCTGTTCGTCATCGAGGTTGCGTTTATGGTCGCAGAGCGCGCGGATGCAGGAATGGCTCGCCAGCACCGGCGCGCGCGAGCGTTTCACCGCCTGCATCATGGTCGATTTCGCGGTATGGGAGATATCCACCATCACGCCGCGCTCGTTCATGCGGTCCACCACCGACTGGCCAAAGTCGGAGAGGCCACCAAAACAAATATCATCATCGCCGAGGTTGCGCAGCGGGATCGCCGCGTCGCCGATTTCGTTATGCCCGTTATGGGTGAGGGTGATGTAGCGCACCCCCATATCGGCAAATTCATCGAGGAGTGAAAGATCGCGGCCGATGCCGTAGCCATTCTCGATCGCCGGGATAATCCCGGGCTTGCCGGCCGCGAATGCTGCCTCGATCTCATCGGCGGTGCGGGTCAGCATGCCGCCGGAGCCATCGGCCGGGGCCATGGCGTGGATGGTGTTGAGCATGGCCCGCGTGCGGCCGGCGGCAGCGAGATGCCCGGTGGCATCGCGATGGCCTTGCGGGATGTAGGCGATGAAACACACCGCCGCGATGCCGCCCTGCTTCATTTTCGGTAGATCGACACAACGCGGCCCATCCTCGAACGGGCTTGGCCCCTCGGGCCAGGGGATGTCGACGTGAGTATCGATAACCAGCAGGCCATCGTGCGGATCACTTGTCATTGCGCTTTCCATTAAGAGCCATGGTTGAGCGCCCGGCGCGCGGCGTCAAGCGCCTTTCGCATTACGCTGGGTAGAGACGCGGTGGCGGCGGGGCCGGAGAGGGCGCCGGGCGGCAAGGTTTTGTGCCGCGCCACCAGCACGTTCAGCGTGAGGCTGAAATGCGTGAAAACATGCTCGATGCTGCCGGCGTCCTGCCATTTGGCTGCAACCGGCGGGGTATCGGGCAAGGCCAGCATGCCGCCCAGCAAGCCGCGCGGCGGGCGGCGGATAAGGAGTATGTTTTCGTCCGCATCCATCAGCGCATAGGCGGTGCCGATGCGGTGCGGCCGTTCGGCTTTTTTGGTCCGGGCCGGCAGGCTGGCGGCGATGCCCTGCGCAAACGCCAGGCAATGCTTGTTCCAGGGGCAGATGAGGCAATTGGGCGATTTGGGGGTGCAGATGGTGGCACCCAGGTCGAATAAAGCTTGGGCAAAATCCCCCGGTGCGGCCTGCGCGGCTTTATCTGCCATGAACGCCTGCGCGGCGGCGGCAATTGCCGGCTTGCCCGCGGGGATGGGCGTTGTGATGGCAAAAATCCGCGCCGCGACTCGCTCGATATTGCCGTCCACGGGCAACACTGGGAGGCCGAATGCAATCGCACCTATGGCGTTGGCCGTGTATGGCCCAATTCCGGGCAGCTCCCTTAAACCCGCAATATCACGCGGAAAATCGCCCAGAATCGCCACGGCCCGCGCGCATTTATGCAAATTCCGGGCGCGGGCATAATAGCCGAGCCCGGCCCAATGGCCGCAAACCTCTTCCACGCTCGCCGCCGCCAGATTTGCGATGGCTGGATACGCCGCCAAAAATTTGGCGTAATAGGGGCGCACGGTCGCGACCACCGTCTGCTGCAGCATGATCTCGGAAAGCCAGACATGGTAGGGGTCGGAAAAACTGCCGGGGGCGGCGCGCCAGGGCAAATGGCGGCGATGCTTCGCATACCAGGAGAGGAGTTTCCGTGCCGGGGGAGAGGAAGAAATCTGGCGCACAGGCGCCTGTTGTGCCCGCGCGCGGCGTAGCGCGCAACCAGGTGGAAAGCGAGGTTGCGCGCAACCAGCCCGAACCCGAAGCCCGGCGCAACTATGCTCCGCGCGGCATAGCGGCGCTGCTCGCGCCCATCACCCGCCCGGCGTTTCGGCGCCGCGCTCCTGCCGCGGCACAGTTGCTGGCGGATTGGCCGCAGCTGGCCGGGCCGGAACTTTCCGCCCGCGCCGCTCCCGTAAAATTCGCCGGCGGTACGCTTACACTGGGCTGCACCGGGCCTACCGCCATGGAGCTGCAATTCTCGGAGCCGCAAATTATCGCCCGGCTCAATCTTGGGCTTGGCCATAACATGGTTGAGCGGCTGCGGTTTGTGCAGCAATCGCCCCGCCTGCCAACCACGCCGGCGGCCCGGCCAACCAAGCGCAATGTCCAGCCGCCAACCGATTTGCCGCAAGGCGAACTGGGCGAGGCTTTGGCCCGCCTTTATCTCGGTCTAAAAACGCGGGGCTAAAAACCCGTGGATAACTCGGATTCCCGATTCGACTCTGATGGGAAAATTTGGCTACACTAGATGTAGGAGAAAAAATGCCAATTACTCGCCGTACCATACTACCTGTTGTGGGTGTTGCTGTTGTTGCCGCCGGTGGCGCTTTAGCCGGCTGGCGCTTGCTGGGGCGCCCCCATGCCGCTCAGGCCGCCACCGCCACGCCGGTGCCCGCGACCATTGCCGCCGCCGCACCTGCGTCGCAGGCTTCCCCGTCTCCGGCCGGCCCGCAATTCACCGCCCGTACCCTGGGGCTGAATAGCGCGCCGGTAAAAGTACACGAATTTTTCTCGCTCACCTGCACCCATTGCGCGCATTTCGGCACCACCACGATGCCGGAGGTTAAGCAAAACCTCGTCGATACCGGGAAAGTCCAGTTCATCTACCATGACTTCCCGCTCGACCAGGTGGCGCTGAAAGCCGCGCAAGTGGCGCGCTATCTGCCGGTGGCCGAGTATTACCCCTTCGTCGAAGCGCTGTTTGCGAGCCAGAATGACTGGGCCTTCCAGCCGGGCGAGGATTACCATGCCTCGATCTTCAAATACGCCGCACTCGCCGGCATGGACCAGGCCACTTACGAGACCGCCTGGAACGACGACGCTCTGGGCCAGTTCATTCTGAACGGCCAGAAAGAGGACGAGGCCATGTATAAAATCGAGGCCACGCCCACCTTCATTATCAATGGCAAAACCTTCCCCGGCGCGTTGGAATACGACGATTTCGCCGCCAAGGTCGCTGCCGCCGCCGGAGGCTGACCCATGCCCGCCCGTTTTGCCCGCCTGCGTATTGCCGGTTTTAAAAGTTTCGCGGATCCGACCGTGGTCGAGATTTTGCCGGGGCTGACCGGCGTGGTCGGGCCGAATGGGTGCGGTAAATCCAACGTTATCGAGGCTTTGCGCTGGGCCATGGGCGAGGCCAATGCCCGCAACATGCGCGGCACCGAGATGGAGGATGTGATTTTCGCCGGTACCACGGGGCGGTCCTCGCGCAATCTGGCTGAGGTGACGCTCACCCTGGAAGAGACGGCTGGTTTGGCGCCGCCGCCCTTCCACGAGGCGGCTGATCTGGAGATTTCCCGCAGAATTGAACGTGGTTCAGGAAGCTCCTACCGCGTGAACGGCAAGGAAGCCCGCGCCCGCGATGTGCAGACTTTGTTTGCCGATCTGGCTTCGGGCGCTCGCGCTTCGGCCATGGTGAGCCAGGGGCGCGTCGGCGCGCTGGTTAGTGCGCGGCCGGATGAACGCCGGGCGTTGCTGGAGGAAGCTGCCGGGATTACCGGGCTGCACGCCCGAAGGCACGAGGCCGAGCTGAAACTGAAGGGTGCGGAGACCAATCTGCTGCGCGCCGATGACCTTAAAGGCCAGATCGAGTCCCGGCTGGAGGCGTTGAAGAAGCAGGCCCGGCAGGCGGCGCGGTACAAAAATCTCTCGGGCATGATCCGCCAGGCTGAGGCTGAGCTGCTTTCCATCCAGCGCGCTATGGCGGTGCAGGCGCGTGAAAAGGCGCAGGCTGAATTTGCTTTGGCCGAGGCGATGGTTGCTGAAGCCACTGCCGAGTCGCTCGCCGCCTCTGCCCGCGCCGCCGAAACCGAAGCCGCTCTGCCGATGCTGCGCGAGACCGAGGGGCAGGCCCGCACGGCGCTGGAGCGCGCCCGTATCGCCGCCGAGCAGATGGCCGCCGCCGAAACGCAGGCCCGGACCGCTCTTAACGAGGCTAAAACCCGGCTCGATGCGCTGACGCGTGACCATGCCCATGCGGCCAGGCTGGTAACGGATGCGCAAGCGGCTCAGGGGCGGTTGGAAGATGAGCAGCGCCGGTTGCTCGAGGAAACCGTCTCCGCGCCGGATGAGTTGGAGGCCGCCGGACAGGCAGAGGATTTAACACTCGAGACCATGCGCGAGGCTGAGGCCGAGACGCATCGCGCCACCGAGGAGGCCGCGCGGATTGCCGCCGAATCCGAGGCCGCCCGCCGGGCTTTGGCCGAGGCCGAGCAGCGCGCGCGCCGTTGTTCTCTGCGTGCCGGCGAGGCTGCCGCCGAATACCAGAAAATTGCCGCGACACTGGTGCCGCTGGCACGCGTAGCCGAGGCTGAGGCGGAACGTGCCGCCGCCGAAGTAGCACTGCTGGCCGCCCGCGCAGCCGTAACCACGGCTGAAGCCGCTCGTGTGCAGGCTGAGGAAGACGCCGCCAAAGCCCGTGCCGAGGCCGAAGCCGCTTTGGCCGCCGCGCGTAGCAAAACCGCCGCGGCGGATGCCGCCGCTACTAAAATCGCCACTGAATATGATGCGCTGGCTGCTTTGCTCGCGCAGAAATTCGGCCGGGAAACCGCCCCGATCCTCGACCAGATTACAGTGCCGCCTGGCCTTGAAGCGGCGCTAGGTGCTGCTTTGCGCGAGGAATTGTCGGCCTCCGCTGACACGCAGGCCCCGCGCCATTGGCGCAAATTGCCGGATTTGGATCTCTCAGTCGTCCCGCTGAAGAGTTTTGCCACGCTCGTGCAGGGGCCCGAGGCACTTAAACGCGCGCTCACCCATATACTGCTCCTGCCGGAAGGTGCGGAGGGCGATCTGCACCAGGGCAATCTCACCGCCGGGCAGATACTGGTATCCCGTGAGGGTGCTGTCTGGCGCTGGGATGGTTATACCGTGCGCGCCGGTGCTGCCTCCGAGGCCGCTGTGCGCCTCAAACAGCGCAACCGGTTG
Organism: Acidocella sp.; assembly: GCA_026224875.1. Taxonomy (GTDB): domain Bacteria; phylum Pseudomonadota; class Alphaproteobacteria; order Acetobacterales; family Acetobacteraceae; genus Acidocella. The sequence goes on along the minus strand of JAMFRU010000036.1, from coordinate 4,769 downwards.
AACGAGCTGGAGCGCGACCGTAATTCTACGCGCGATGCCGCCGCTGTTGCCCGCACCGAGCGCGAAGCGGCCGAGCTGGCCGAGCGCAACAGCCGTGCGGAAGAGGGTAAAATCCGCGAAACCCGCCGCGCCGCTGAAGCTGCAGCGCGCGAGGCTCGCCGCCAGGCGGAAATGCGTTTCGACAAGGCTCGTAGTGACGCCATTCGCCTGACTGCCGAGGCTGAACGCGGCGCGCAGCGTACCGCCGCCGCTGAATCGCAACGCGACCAGACCGCCGCTGAAGCTGCCGAAGCTGACACCGCGTTTGCCGCCGTCCGGGCCCAGGCTGCTGATATTCCCGATGTGACCGTGGCTCGTGCTTTGGTGGACAAGGCCCGCAACGCTTTGGCCCAGGCGCGCCAGGCCGAATCCGCTGCCCGCACGCGTTTTGCCGCGCTGAAAACCGCCGATGCCCAGCGCAATTTGCGGCTGGAGACGCTGAAGCGCGAGATGGAGGATTGGAACGAGCGCGGGCTGGATGCCACCGATCGTCTGGCGGACCTCACCGCCCGGCTTGGCGAGGCGCAATCCGCCATTGCCGCTCTTACCGCCGCGCCCGAAGAAGCCGCCGTGGCCAGGCGGGAGGCTTTGGATAATCTGCAAAACATCGAAAGTGAGCATAAGCGCGCTGCTATAACGCTCGACAATGCGCAGAAATCTGCCGAGGCCTCTGCCCGCGCCTCCCGCGCCGCGGATACCGCGGTAAGTTCCGCCCGTGAGGCCCGTGCGCGCGAAGAGGGCAATATAACCGCCGCCAACCATGCCTGGGGCACGGTAGCCGAGCGCATATTGGAGCGGCTTGGCGCCACGCCGGCGCTCCCCGATCCGCCGGCTGAGCTGAATGCCGAATCCGAGGACAAGGCCCGCAAGCGCTGGGAGCGGCTGACGCGCGAGCGCGAGGAGATGGGCCCGGTTAATCTGCGTGCCGAGATTGAGGTTGGCGAGGCGGAAGAGGCGATTGCCACCATCGACCGCGAGCGCGACGAGATTACCACCGCTATTGCCAAATTGCGCGGCTCGATCGGGCATTTGAACCGCGAGGGGCGCGAGCGCCTTTCCGCCGTGTTCACCGAGGTGGACAAGCATTTCCAGACCTTGTTCAGCCGCATGTTTGGCGGCGGCAAGGCGCATCTGGCGCTGGTTGGTTCGGAAGACCCGTTGGAGGCGGGGCTGGAAATTTACGCCCAGCCGCCGGGCAAGAAGCTTTCCACCCTATCTCTGCTCTCTGGCGGCGAGCAGGCGCTCACGGCGCTGTCGCTTATTTTCGCGGTGTTTAAGTGCAATCCGGCGCCTATTTCAGTGCTGGACGAGGTGGATGCGCCGCTGGATGACGCCAATGTCGAGCGTTTCTGCAATCTGTTGGAAGATATGGTGCGCGATACGGGTACGCGCTTCCTGGTGGTCACGCATCATCATCTCACCATGGCACGGATGGACCGGCTGTATGGTGTGACCATGCAGGAGCGCGGTATTTCGCGGCTGCTATCGGTTGATTTCTCCAAGGCGGTGGAAATGGTGGACCCTGGCCATTCAGTAATGGCCGCCGAATAAGCCAGCGTCATTGCGAGCGCAGCGTGGCAATCCATCTTTCTAGGCGCGGCTAGGAAGATGGATTGCCACGCTGCGCTCGCAATGACGGCGTTGGCAACACCCTCGCGTGGCTTCACGCTGGCAAAGGTCGGAGGCAAAGCGCCAATAAAAAAGGGGCCCAAAAGGCCCCTTTTTTATTAACCCCGAACAACGCGGGGAATATCGCCCCGGGTCAACCCGATATCCGCAAGACTGCGGTCGGAAAGGGAAGACAATTCGGCGGCGGCGGCACGGCGCGCGCGCCAGTTACGAAGAGAGTTGAGCAGAGAGGTATGGCGCTCGGCAGCCACGCGGGGCGTCTGCCGGGCAAAAACCAGCGACCCGATTCTGCTCTGGGTTGCCTGGTTCTTAATGGTCGAAGACATGATACACCTGATTAAATTTGCGGGCGGCCGTTTCATTGTGACCCAGCGGCACCCACCGCAACGGGGCTTTTGCCCGGCGCTGCGGACACTCATATACTCTAAGCGAAGGTTTTCTGCGCGCGCGTTGCGGCGCGGCAGACATGCGTGGGTCGCATGCGAAAGGGTAAGGTATGACGTCAACACATAACCAGCGGTTAACCCTCTTGCGGGAGGTGCTGAAGCGCGAGGGGCTGGATGGTTTTATCGTGCCCCGTGCGGATGAGCATCTGGGGGAATATGTGCCGGCGAATGCCGAGCGCCTGGCCTGGCTTACGGGGTTTACCGGCAGTGCCGGGCTGGCGGTGGTGTTGGCGGACAAGGCGGCGGTGTTCTCCGATGGGCGCTATACGCTGGCGCTGGAGCGCGAGACAGACGCAGAACTTTGGGAGCGCCGGCATATCATCGAGGACCGGCCCGAGGACTGGGTGCGCACGAACGCGCGTGGCAAGTGCATTGGTTACGATCCCTGGCTGATGAGCCCAGATGCGCTGAAGCGGTTTACCGATGTGGAGATGATGCCGGTCGCGTTTAATCCGATTGATGAGATCTGGGCGGACCGTCCCGCGCCACCTCTGGCCCCGGCCGTGCAGCATGGGGAGGAGTTTGCCGGCGAGGCGGCTGCCGCCAAGCGGGCGCGGCTGGCGGCTGGTTTGCGCGCGGCGGGGCAGGATGCCGCCATCCTCACGGACCCATCGTCGCTTGCCTGGTTGTTCAACATCCGTGGCGCGGATTTGGAGTTTTGCCCCTTCGCTCTGGGCTATGCGCTGCTCTACGCCGATGGCACTGCCCGCATTTTCATGGCGGGTGAAAAAATAACGCCCGAACTGCGCGCGCATCTCGGTGCGGATGTGTCGCTGGCCGAACGCGGCGATTTGCCTGCGGCCTTGGCGGCGCTTGCGGATAAAACCGTGCGTTACGATCCTGCCTCCACCCCGGTGTGGTTCGAAACCGCTTTGCGCATGGCCGGCGCTAAAATCGCCGAGGCGCCGGACCCGGTGGCACTCCCGCGCGCCTGCAAAAACGCGGTGGAGCAGGATGGCACACGCGCTGCCCATCTGCGTGATGGCGTGGCCGTGACAAAGTTTCTGGCCTGGCTCTCCGCCACGAAGGGCGAAACCGAACTATCGGCGGCCGAAAAATTGCTGGCATGCCGCACGGGTGGTGAATATTTCAAGGGTGAGAGTTTCCCCGCCATCTCCGGCGCCGGCGAGGATGGCGCCATCATCCACTACCGCGTCACCCCGGAAACCGACCGCCCGATCAAACCCAACGAGGTCTATCTCATCGACAGCGGCGGCCAGTATCTGGACGGCACCACCGACATCACCCGTACGCTCTGGACCGGGCCTGACGCTGCACCGCCCGAGATAAAAGCCAATGTCACCCGTGTGCTCGCTGGCCATATCGCGCTGGCCCGCGCGGTGTTCCCCGAAGGTGTGGCCGGCGGCCATCTTGACGCCTTCGCGCGCCAGGAACTTTGGCGCGCCGGGCTGGATTACGACCACGGCACCGGCCATGGCGTTGGCTCCTATCTCTCTGTGCATGAGGGACCGGCCGGCATCTCCCGTGCGGCCAAGCCTGTACCGCTTGCCGTGGGCATGATTCTCTCCGACGAGCCGGGCTATTATTTGCCGGGTGCTTACGGCGTGCGGCTGGAAAATCTCGTGCTGGTCCAGCCCGCCGAATTCCCCGGTGCTCTCAAAAAATTCCTGCGTTTCGAGACCCTGACCCTGGTGCCATTTGATCGCGCGCTTATCGACCCCAGCCTGCTCTCAGCCGACGCTCTGGCCTGGCTCAATGACTATCACGCAAGAGTGGAACAGGCGCTCTCACCGCATCTGGAAACGGGCGTAAAAACCTGGCTGCACGCCGCCTGCGCGCCGCTCTAAAAGCATATGTAAAAATACGTAAGAATTTTAACATTGACCTGGTAAACCTTCATACTGCAAAATTTATACAGCCGATTCGCTGACTTCAAGCTGACCTCTAGCTGTAAAGGGCCCCGCCCCATGCGCCTTTTTGTCGCGCTCGATCTCCCCTGGGAGGTCAAAGAGGAGCTTGGTGATTTATCCTGCTCCCTCGCCGGTGCCCGCTGGGTTCCCACCGATAATTTCCACCTCACTTTGCGCTTCATAGGCGAGGCCAACCGCCTTCAGGCCGAGGAAATCGACTTTGCCCTCGCCGCTTTGCGCGGGCGTAGCTTCAGTTTTTCCCTCTCCGGTCTCGGTTGGTTCGAGAAAAACGGCCGGGTGAATACGGTGTACGTTGGGCTGGAGCGCAATGCCGACCTCGCCCGGCTGCAAACCAAGGTGGAAACCGCTTTGCTGCGTGTAGGTCTCCAGCCTGACCGCCGCCGCTTTACCCCGCATGTGGCGCTTGCCCGTATGGAACAGCCGGTAACGCCGGAGCTTGCCCGCTTTGTGCAGGCTAACAACCTGTACCGCTCGGTGCCGATCCGGGCTGATAATGTGACGCTGTTCAGCTCGTTTCTGGGCAAGGACTCGCCGACTTATACGCCTGAGGCTGAGTACGCTTTGGGGTGAAGCTTTGCCTCTCGACCTTCTTGCAGCGCGACTTCAGGGAAATTGCAGGTCGGGACGGAGAAACAGGCTTATACCAGTCATCTTAGCCTCTGACACACGCCCATCCCCTTGTTCCGATTGAAATGATTCTGGCTGGGTCGTTGACCAAGAAGAGCCATGCCTGTTTGCAAGCTTCGAGCATTGCCTCGTAGCT